>DAZU01000023.1 GCA_002507425.1 Euryarchaeota archaeon UBA53 | reverse complement strand
ATTAGAAGATTTGGTGGGGGAAACAAAGCTCATAGGAGGCATAATGATGGTTGAAATTCCTGCTAGTGTTAGAAAGAAAGCATTGGACATGAATTTCAAGCCTAGTGTAAGGATTGGTAAGACTGGAATTACTGAAACAGTTGTTGAAGAAATCTCTGTCCAATTAAAGAAGAAAGGTATTGTAAAAATCAAAATAAATAAGGGCATTTTTGATCGCCAAGACAGGAAACAAGTTTGGCAATATCTGTCTGAACAAACCTCTTCAGTTGTTGTTTTGGCAAGAGGTAATGTTGGCGTATTATATTCACGGTAATTACCCAATGCTCTTAGGCACCGTTTGATTCGCAGGTTACATGCGTGCGAATAGGATACTAAAACGACATCCATCTCAGTGGATTGCCCTTCTTGCATTAGTCGCTGCTGGTATGATGGCATTCATCTCCAAAACTAATGCAGGCGGTGGTGCTGCGGTAGATATCGGTATAGAACTCAAGGATGGGCTAGGCAACGAACCTGTTTGGGTAGGATTAGGAATTCTCCTGTTTGTTTATGCGTTGATTATTACGGAAGTTGTCCACAGAACTTTGGCGGCCGCCATGGGTGGGCTACTGGCACTATATGCATTGAACTACTACAAGGCAGGGGACGCTTTATCTTTGGCGGAGACTACTACCTTAATCGAATGGGAAACTATTGGTCTACTGCTCGGTATGATGGTGATGGTCGGTGTTATTTCTCACACAGGAATATTCGAGTGGTTTGCTGTTCAAGCATACAAAAAGAGTGGTGGTAATGTTTGGACGCTGGTAGTAATTTTGTGTGCTGTGACTGCGGTTTTATCTGCGTTTTTGGATAATGTAACAACAATGCTTTTGTTGACTCCAGTGACAATACAACTTGCAAGAGTTCTAGATTTGAATCCAATACCTTTGTTGATATCTGAGGTATTATTTTCGAACATTGGAGGCGCTGCGACGATGATTGGAGATCCACCTAACATCATCATTGGATCAATGATGAGTGAGAGTGCAATAGCGGAGACAGACTATCCAGAATTGGCTAGTAGTGGTGTATCATTCAACGATTTTATTATTGAACTAGCACCAGGAATAATGTTGACAATCGTTCCAACATTCATGATGTTAAAGTGGATGTATGCTGAAGAATTCTCCGGTGAAAGAATTCGCGATGTTGAGGAATTAGAATCCAAATATGGAGTTAAAGATGCAAAAATGTTGAAGGCATCTGGGACAGTTCTTACTTTGGTTATTTTAGGATTCTTTCTCAATCCAATACTGCACATACCTGTTTCATGGGTTGCATTAATTGGTGCAGTAGTAATGCTCTTGGTCACAGACAGGCACGAGTTGGAGGAGCCTCTGGAAAAAGTTGAATGGACTACCTTGATTTTCTTTGCTGGATTATTTGTTTTGATTCATTCGCTTCAACATTTGGGAGTTATTGAATGGATAGGGTTTCAAGTAGAATCTGCAATAGAATATTTCCATGTTGATTACCAATTTGTAGCGGCACTAGTCATCATTTTATGGGTCAGTGCAGTCGCATCAGCATTTATTGACAATATACCATATACAATAACAATGATACCCGTAGTTCTTCAGATATCAGATTCTTTGAACCTAGACTTGGGGCCACTAATATGGGCACTTGCCTTTGGTGCATGTTTAGGAGGAAATGGAACTCTAATAGGTGCCTCAGCGAATGTTGTAACAGCTGGTTTGAGTGAAGAGGCAGGATACCCAATATCTTTCAATGAATTTTTCAAGGCAGGTTTCCCGGTTATGCTTATGACAGTTTCAATAATTACTGGATACATAGTTATGGTTTACTGGGTTGCCGAAATTTGGAAGTTTGTTTTCCTAGGAATTGCATTATTGGGAATTATTTGGCAATATTACAATGGTAAATCTAAAGGTAAAAATTGGGCAGAGGCATTGGTAGATGATGAATCAATTATTGATATCACGATAGCCTCTCTGCCAAAATCGGCCTCAGAAGACGAGTAACTTCACCCATTACTCCGGTGTTTTCAAAGGCTGTAACCCAACGTAGGTAACAGGTCGGTAGTATGCAAGTGTGCAAAGTTTGCGGGTTGTTATTCCTAGGAGGAGGCGCCTGTCCAACATGCGGGTCACAAGTTGCAGAGGATTTAGACGTAGACGATTTTGGTGGTTTTGATGAAGAAATTCCTGGATTGGAGGAAATGGCTGATGCTATTGGTGGGACACAGGAGAATGGATCCAGCCAGAACGCATTGCCTTTTGGAATTGGAGCAAAGACGGAAGTCCTAAAGTCAAGTCTGCCCTTTGGAGTAGGTTCTCCTACCTACAAACAGGAATTTGTCCAAGATTCCTTATTAGAAGAGCAAGTAGAAATTGATTCTTTTACACCCTCACCTGAAATTGAAACAACAGATTTAACACCTGACAGTTACCAAAATAATGAAGTTGAATTTGCGATAATTCCTGAAGAAAAAATCACCCAATCCGAAATTACTACTCAAGCAAATACCATTGCACAAAACAAATCTACTGTAAGCCATATTGAGCCAATTGGCGAGAAG
>DAZU01000064.1:6378-6866 GCA_002507425.1 Euryarchaeota archaeon UBA53 | reverse complement strand
CCCTTCATCAACCTTTCAAAGTCATAAGTAACAGTCTTCGCAGATATCGCTCCCTCCATACCTTTTACAATTAGGTCAGCGGCTTCTGTCCACCCCATGTGGCGTAACATCATCTCAGCAGACAATATCTGGGAGCCCGGGTTTACCTTATCTTGCCCAGCATATTTTGGGGCTGTTCCATGTGTAGCCTCAAATATTGAGATTCCCGTATCATAGTTAATATTAGCTCCCGGAGCGATTCCGATTCCGCCTACTTGTGCAGCAAGAGCGTCTGAAATGTAGTCTCCATTAAGATTCATGGTTGCAAGAATACTGTATTCAGCTGGGCGAGTAATAATCTGTTGAAGCATAGCGTCTGCAATCACGTCTTTGATTATGATATTGTTGCCAGTTGTGGGGTTTTTCAATGTGCACCATGGCCCACCATCTAGTTCGGTTGCCCCAAATTCTTCTTTGGCTATTTGATAGCCCCAATCTCTAAAACCACC
>DAZU01000064.1:2441-6022 GCA_002507425.1 Euryarchaeota archaeon UBA53 | reverse complement strand
TGCACTAATGTAACGCTTTCTTTATCATTATCAATTGCATACTTGATTGCAGCTCTTACAATTCTTGATGTTCCTTCCTGACTTATTGGCTTGATTCCAATTCCAGATGTGTTTGGAAATCTTATTTTGTCAACACCCATTTCCTCTACTAAGAAATTGATGAGCTTTTTGACCCCTTCAGAACCAGCTTCCCATTCTATACCAGCGTAAACATCTTCGCTATTTTCTCTGAAAATGACCATATCAACATCTCCTGGGGACCTAACTGGGGAAGGTGTACCGTCATACCATCTAACTGGTCTCACGCATGCATAGAGGTCTAATTTTTGCCTAAGGGCAACGTTTAGCGACCTTATTCCTCCTCCCACAGGAGTAGTAAGAGGTCCTTTGATAGAGACCAAACCTTTCTTCATTGCTTCAAGAGTAGCATCAGGCAGCCACTCACCGGTCCTGTTGAATGCTTTTTCGCCGGCCAGTGTTTCACTCCAAGTAATCATTTTTTTACCAGAGTAGGCCTTCTTAACCGCTGCATTAACAACATCGATCATCACAGGTGTTATGTCGACTCCAATCCCATCCCCTTCAATGAAGTGGATTATAGGGTCGTTGGGGATAATTAGTCTTCCGTTTTCCATTGTTATTGGACTACCTGACATGGTGCTCGTTTAATCCGAACTTAAGCCACTTCATCAACAAAGCGGTTAACGGTGGTTTCATTTCTTGTGCCATATTCGGTCCACTATGCAAGGTCGTGTTGAGTGGGTAGGGGGAAAAAATCTAGTTGGAATGAATTCAAATGGTGACCGGATTGAAATGAATTGGGATGAAGGGCCAAGTCCCATGCAGATAACTCTCCAAATGGTTGGTGCATGTTCGGTGGTCGATGTAGTAGTTGGATTGAAAAACAGGAATTTCACAAAAGTCTGGGTTGAGTTAGATTCTACTCGTAATGAAGAGCCACCGAGGTATTTCAAATCGATGAATCTTGAATTTCACATCGTAGGGGATATTCCGAGAAAGCTAGCAGAGAGAGTTGTAGCAAAGGCCTTTGAAAAGTATTGTAGTGTTTCAAACAGCTTAAGACCCGACTGCAAGTTAACGTCTAGTGTTATTATTCATGAAGAGAATTCATGAATCAACCATCCATTTTCCAATTTAGTTGACGTGTAACCAGAATCAATTCCTGAAGCCAGAAGTAATTGTCTAGGTAGGTTGTCTAAAGCATTGGTGATGATATTAGTGATAGCGTTGTGGATGTTAGCCCAGTTGTGACCAATACCTTCAGGTGCTAGGTCGGGCTTGACCTGACCATCAACAGTCACGCTAGCCCAAGGCTGGACCAACCCCTCCTCCCCGAGGTCTACAATAAGAGAAAGGGTGATTTTGTTGTTATTAGTTTCAATCTTTGCAGATGATGCTAAGACTTTTTGATCGCTGTTCAATCCAACCAAGCCGGGTTCTTTCCGATTGATTCGCATAGCGATTAACCTCTTGACCCATGCTAATAACACAGAGTCACAGTAAACAACATCGCCATTCGGTGCTTTGTTTGAAGGAGACGAACCATTATTCCATCCCCATGCGCATTTTTCGTGTTTTACAGGGACGAGACTTGGCATCCATGACAAGGGCATTGGTCTTGCTTTTGAACTGTTTATGATTGCAAAAGCTTCACCATTGGCAAACTCAAACGCTGGTTTTGGAGCTTTCTTTGGTATGGTCAAGACTAGGCCAAGGATAAGGGCTAGTGGGTCTAGAGCAGCCGGCCAAGAATCAATCTCTTCGGCTTCTTCTTCCAACCATATTCCATTTGCTAACGATTCGCTAATTCCAAGTCCATCAGCAAATTTGTATGCTTCCTTCCACGCAGTTTTTGATAACCCTACTTCCAAAGCAGCTCTACCCATTGACATTGCATACTTTGATAGGTTATGTTTATCCTTCAGTCCTTCAAGCCATTGATTTAGTATTTTATCGCCATCTCCAAAAGATCTTCTTTCATTCTTTGAGATATCAGATAGCCATGCTTGTTCTTGTTTGGCTCTTTCAGTATCAGATAGACCGAGTTGTTTCTGTAGGGCTTCAAGCATAATTGCGCCGCTTCTTGATAGCGCGCCATCGGACCATGCCAAAGCAAGTCCGTGCTCAAATGGAGTAGGAGGCAATACCTAACCTCCAATTACTTCTCTGACAAGTTGAAGATGTCTTTCAAAGGATAGCCCCAACTCTTTCCTTTTCCTAGCTAAGAGTTCTACCTCTGATGGGTCTAGGATATCATCAACCCAAACCGTTTCTAGCAGAAGTTTGTATGTAGACTCGGTAGGAGTGGATTTTTCTAAATTCGAGCTGTTGATATCTGGTGCATCATCGGATTCAAAAGATATTACTGTCTCTTCACTGATATCAATTTCCTCTGATAACAAGGAGAGAGGATCGTCCTCGTCTTCAAAAGCAGACAAAATGTCATTCTGGCTTGCGCCTACTGATTTTGTTCCGATTTCAAGTTCTTCAAATGGGTCGATGTCTTCTTCTTCATCTTGTGGTAAATCCTCTGTTTCGAAGGGGTACATTCTTTTCACCTAATATAACAAAAATTCTTCTAGTTATTGAAACCATGTATTTAGTCATCCTTTAGCGAGACATAAATCACAGAACGATTAAGTTTGAAAATTGAACGCTTCAGCGTGCACTATGAGACGAGTATTTGCCTTACTGCTGATACTCTTTTTCATTGGTCAAAGTTACGCTCTTCCATCAGGTATAGATAGCCGAGGGGACAATGGCTGTTTATGTCACGGTGGTTCGGATGAAACGACAATCGTTGAATTAGTGGGCCTTCCAACTGAATATAATTCAAGCATTACTTACAACATCACATTAAGTATTGATTCTCCAGTTGAAAAAAATGAGGTTCAGGGTGGTTTTAGAATTATTTTATCTCATGGTGAAATTCTAGGAGATGGTTGGCAGTACATGGACAATGGATACACTCACACCTCGCAAATTAATGATAGAAGGGAGTGGAGTGCAGTATGGATCCCGCCTGAGGACAGTGATGTCCTTGCGACATTTATCATTCATGGAAATGCTGTGAATGGTGATGGTAGTCCACAAAATGATGAGTGGAACTCTCAATCGATTGCCGTCCCCGGTCCTGATTATACTGGGGATAGTGCTCCACCAGATTTGACAAATTCGCTTAACAATCCGCAGAAAATAGTCGCTGTAGTAGCAATTATTCTTTTGTTAATTCTAACCTACAAAGCGATTAAGGATTAATTAACAAACTCAATATTTCGAGACTTAAGAGCTCTCAACTGGCGATTCTCACTTGCTCCGTGAATTTGCTCAGATCTAACACCAGTAAGAACTAGCATAACACGTATTTCTTCATCAAGACTCTCGTCCACCGCTGCTCCCCAAATAATTCTCGCATTTTCTGAGATTTTTTCCTGTATTAATTTGGCACATTTCTCCGCTTCTCCCAGCGTCAGATTTTCTCCGCCAACCACGTTGATAAGGGCGCCTTTCGCATCTGAGACATCCAACTCTAGTAATGGGGAGTGAAGAGCTTCTAATGT
>DAZU01000064.1:0-2058 GCA_002507425.1 Euryarchaeota archaeon UBA53 | reverse complement strand
ACTCCTGAGCCTGAATTAATGACAGCCTTCAGGTCTTCAAAGTCAAGGTTAACCATTCCATCGGTAGTCAGTAATTCGGTAACTCCCATAATTGCTCTTACAAGTAACTCATCGCCCACCCTAAACGCACTTGCAAGAGGTAGGTCTCTAACACCTTCGATTTCGAGTAACCTTTCATTTGGGATGACCAAAATAGTGTCACAGAACTCTCTCAGCCTTTCTAGTCCCCATTCTGCATTTTGCTTTCTCAAGCTACCTTCTGAATTAAACGGATAAGTAACGACAGCTACTGTAAGTGCACCTTGTTCTTTTGCCAGCCTCGCAATGTGGCCAGCTGCCCCGGTTCCTGAACCGCCACCCATACCAGCTGTAATAATCGCTAACTGTGTATCTTCTGTTATTTTCTTTAGAGCATTTTCACTTTCTAATGCTGCGGTTTCTCCTTTGGTAGGATCGCCCCCAGCACCTCGTCCTCTAGCAGTTCTTCCTATCAACGATTTATTCTCAAGGGGACTCATGAGTAGTGCTTGTGCATCGGTATTGATGGCATGACCCGTAACGAACCTATTCTCGAATAAACCTTCTTCGTGTAAGCGACTCACTGCATTGCATCCAGCACCGCCCACACCATACACCTTTATTCTTGGTTGAAGCGATTCAAGCAATCTTCGTAGTTCAGTATCATTGGAATCCATTTCTTCGATACTAGCAGGTCGAATAGATGGGCCTTCCTCCTCTTCTGCTAGCTCCAGCACTCGCTCAATAAGGTGTCGCATGATAGTCATGCGCTTTACTACTAATTTGAAGGTGCCGCAATGCAATAGCTATCAGAGTGGCATTAGGCAACCAGGAATCAATCACGGAGACCTTCTTCACAGACCTGGTAGACACATTCACCGTCAGGTAGGTTTGGTGAGTCAACCAACCTTGCAATTCTTCTTCCACCCTTTGCTTTTCTAAGATACAATCTGAAAGTTGATGCGTGGGCAAGAACGTGCCCACCTATTGGCTTTGTAGGGTCTCCCCACATTGCGTCTGGCTTACTCATGACCTGGTTCGTCACTAAGACCAAAGCGTTGTTAACATCCGCTAATTGCTTCAGATCCTTTAGGTGTCTGTTCAATTTTTGCTGTCTGTTTGCTAGCATGCCCCTGCCAACAAATTCCGCACGGAAATGGCTAGTAAGTGAGTCAACTATGATCATCTTTACATTAATTCCTCGGCTCATTCGCTTAATTTCTTCAGCCAGTAACATTTGGTGAGCTGAATTGTATGCTCTTGCAACATGAATTCTTTCTAGAACAGCCTCTGGGTCCAAGCCATGTCCTCTTGCCATCTGTGTGATCCTCTCAGGCCTGAAGGTGTCCTCAGTATCGATGTAAAATACATCACCATCAAGACCACCCTGTTCGATAGGCATTGTGCAGTTTACGGCTAGTTGGTGACCGATTTGTGTTTTTCCTGAACCGAACTCTCCGTATACCTCAACAAGAGATTGAGTTTCAAAACCCCCAGCAAGAAGGTCGTCAATAGATTGTACCATACTGGAAAGCTTCTGGACTTCTCTTCTTCGCTCAAGCAGAGCAGACCCAGATACGAAGCCACCGATGTTGGCCATTTTCTTCGCTGCCTGTATTATTTTTCCAGCGACCGCTTCTCCTAATTCTGCTTGTTCAGCAAGGTCAGGTGGGCTCATTACAGCTAATGCTAATAATTCATCAAAGCCAGCTTCTCTCAACTTTTCTGCTGTTGCTGGACCTACTCCTGGAAGGTCTTCGATACTAACCTCTGGCTCTAACTCCTCTTCCATGGTAATTACCTCTTCTTCAGCGGTCTCTTCATTCTTTTTCTTACTCGACTTGCTTTTTGCTGCCATGATTCAGTTGAACTAGCCTAAGTATATCAAACAAAGAAGGTCTCCTTGCATGTTCCTTGAAAGTGGTAGTAGTTGAACCCATGTATTGGAATCAAATCACTGCAAACTTACAGTTCACTTTCACTTCACTTTCACTCAGGCCGGGGGTTAGTCGTGTCTTCAGTCCCTTCAGCGTAAGCAAT
>DAZU01000031.1 GCA_002507425.1 Euryarchaeota archaeon UBA53 | reverse complement strand
TCAACAAGTGGCTCTTGTCCATTTAGATTACCTTTCATACCTTTTCTTGCAAATGCATCTATGATAACACCCATCGATGCTTTCTGCTCTTTCGACCATACGAATAGAGAACTTACTATCTCATGAACAAGTAAATCCGGTACAACAAGTTCACTCATCAGGAGCAATACTTTGTCACATCCATCAATCTTGCAGATCGGCTTACCAGTATAAGCTCTAATCGCCGGGAGAGGCACGCCATCTTGCACTAGACAGATTGCTGGCAACTTAGGATGAGCAACTCCGCCGACATATTTCAAATCTAAATGGTCGATTAAAAAATGCGCCACTACGCTTGAGACCATTCCTACGGTTGGGAAACAACAAACCACTAGAGAATCCTCTAAATCGACCGTTTTGTCAAGCCAAACTTTTGCTTCATCCATGACACTCTGAGGCGGCTCACGTGTATAATCTCGCCCCTTGCAATGCTCTATGTTAATGCAGTCATATTCATCCCATTCTCAATCTAAAAAATAATTACGTGAATATCATAAAAATTACGCAAATACTAGGATGAAAAATTATCGAAATGTCCTTCTAGAATGCTGTCTGCAATTCCCAACGAGACGACAAGTCCCACATACGATCTTATTAATGTAGCAAAAATATTTTGCAGGAGTTTGTGATTGATTCTCTCAATTGACTACTTTAGAATCACATTTGATACTATATCGCAATGTTTAGTTCAAGTTACACACTCCATGTGGTCAATGAGTCTTAATGCCCCGGATTCAGATGTTTACTGGCTCAAGTCAATTATGGAGAAAGAACTAGATTTACGCCCTCCATCTCTTGTAAATATTGGTAAAAATAGTGTCTTTATTCGCGATAAACTAGGGAATCCGATAGGCCACCTCACTTTGTCGAATAGATGGAAGGGTTACGAAATCAACAGCTTTGTTGTCGATGAGAACCACAGAGGCAGTGGATTATCTCATCAATTGTTGAAAACTATTGAATCTGGTCCGTTATTCTGTTACACAAGAGATTCAAGACTGCAATCAGCATTGCTCAAAGCAGGGTATTCTAGAGCGTTATTACCTGGTTTTATTGCTACCTTCAACCTAATATTAACAAGACTTGCTATGACATCTTGGATGATAGCAACCTTGGACTTTAGAAGATTATTTCACCAAATAAAACATTTCTCAAAATACAAATTATACATATTGAATCACCACAAAAATGAAAATTGATTAAGAGATTTATTTTTATTTGAAGAGTAGCATAATAACTATTTAACATAAAAATTTCCCACCAACATGACTCATGTAGGTGACATAGTTGACTACTACATTAGACATATTGGAGAAATAGATTTAATAAAAGGAGAAACCGTTGGACTTAGTATAATTCACGCTGCACTTTCTCTCATCACTTGTCTAGTACTCTTGGCTCTAGCGTCTTTAACAATTCGTGCAAGACCGAAAAGACCGGAGAACCGTTTCATGTTCGTGCTTTTGGTGGCCGAATCATACAGAGTTATGGTTACTTGGTACAATATTTATCCTTTCCAAGGAAGTCCAGAGTTTCTCGAATTCATGCAATTGTTTCGTATAGGTTGGTATATTTGCGGATTGACATGCATCATGATGTATGTTTCCATGGTTTCATTTTACCCCATAAAAGGACTGGAATTCATGACAAAACCAGCTATAAAAAACAATATTTGGTGGGCTATACCTTTGATAGCAACTGTGATGTTTACTTCATTGATACTTCTTTCTCCAGGCGGAACTGTAGATGTTATTGGGGGATCATACCACGTTTATTGTGCAGATGGAACGGTAACGCAACCCGCTGAAATTCTCAGTTCAAAAGGTTCTCCGGAACTTGTCGGCGTTTGTGCTGATTATACTCCCTATGTTTACATGGTTCCTGGAAATTCTACCGTTGGACAACTACTACTGATTTTACCCGTATTTTCTGCGATTATCGCCATGGTTTTTATGCGTAAATCGTGGAAATCATTAGCTCAGGACCCCGACAAAGAGGACCAAGCAATCGAGGCACGTTCTCTTTTCATTGGATTTGCGGGAAAAGCCATTATCAAAGGAGCGATGGTGTTTGGAATAGTTGCTATGGTAATAATATTCGGAGATTGGAACCTCGCTGATGTAGCAACCGTTAAGGAAGATTATGGTAGCAATGCTCTAACAATTTATGTGTTAATTCTCTATGGGTTTTTGTTCAGTGTTCTTTTTACTGGTATGCTGGAAGGTTTTATGTTCACATACGGTATACTGAAAAATGAAATCCTGGGGATTGATGAAACGTTGCGAAAAACATTCAGTACGGCAATATTCGCAACCTTAGGAGGTTTTACTCTTCTTTTAGCTTCAGAGATGATGGAGGATATTCTTGGAGGAGGAGGATTGATTGGTGGAATAATTGTAGGTTTTCCATTAATCCTTCTCAGGAAACCGATTTTTACTGCGATTAATAATTTCTCAACTATTTTAATGCCTGAAACATTTACCAAAGCAGAATTGTCTTACATTGAGGCATATGAAATAGCTATGGAAGACAGAATAATCACTGAAGAAGAGCGTAAATTCTTGAGGTTACAGGCTAAGACTCTAGGCTTGGATGATGAAAGAATCGAATACATAGAATCCTATTACAATTCCAATCTTGAAAACGAGGAAGAATAAGTTTACGCTTCGCGTTGATTCTATGTATTCGATTTATCAGAAGGCCCCCTCACTTGGGAACACAAGAACTGGCCTAGATTTTTCAGGAAAAAAGAAGAAATCAAACATTCTGCAAACCTATCGCTAGATTTGGGGTATCATGAAGCCTCCGATGGCGGGGATAGCGGCGGTGGTGAGTTTTGATTCAGATCAAATTCGGAATTCTGAAATGAACGCTCGCATTTTCTCTCTAGCATTAGAATCTTCAACACCATTTGGCGATAACAACCAGTCAACATAACGGGGGTCCTCATTGAATATTGTCTTGAGGTCTTTACCCCTGTGTCTGCCAAATGCGATGATAATTGTCCCTTGGTCGAGCTTTATTCTCCCTTTTTCATCCAAAGACTGTAAATCTGATAGCGCCCGGCCGAGTTGGGACTCATCCTTTCTTGCCTCTCCATTTATCAACCAATATTCTATATCGGGTAAACTTCTTCTAAAACTAGAGGGGTGATCTCGCATTACCTTCCATAGAAGTAGCAAGCTTGCCGCAGCATCAGCGGCAGCATCGTGGGCATTTGACAAGTCAATGCCATGCATAGCACATTGTGCTCCTAAGTTGTGAGGTCTTGGAATTCTAAGCCTTCTAACAGCCTCTAAGGTGTCTAGAACTACTAGAGGCTTTGGCGGTATAAGCCCGCAGCGGAAGAACTCATTTTCTAGTAGCGGCATGTCAAATCTCCTTGCATTATGGCCAACAATTACTGAACCGTCCATCAACTCAAACAGTTCTTCAGCTAGGTGTTTGAAAATCGGCTTTCCTTTTACATCAGAATCGTATATCCCATGCACTTTTGATGCTCCGGAAGGAATAGGCCTTTGTGGATTTATTACAACGTCATAGTTAATCGATGTGCCATCAGCAGCAGCGCCTATCAGTGCGACCTGGACAATCTTGTCATTTCTTGTAGAAATTCCAGTAGTTTCTAAGTCAAAAGCAATCACCTGATGCCCAGATAACACATCGACCATGAACGCCCCAGTGTGCACATGCAAATGAACATCACTACGTAATCGCTATTGATGTGATTGAGAATTCTGTCTTCAATGGGCATTAAAGACTGGTTCAAAAAGAAGCCTACGAGCGAGCCAAAAGATGCAACTCAACCTTCACAACCCAGTGAACTCCCGGAGCTGGACAAAGAGAAACTAGTAGACGAGGCTCTATCTGTAATTCTCGGTGAAGAAACAGATCCCGAGGTGGAGATTATTATCGATGCCGTTCCAGAGTATGATACGGGTGAAGTCGATTTAGATTCATTGATGGATGAATCACTGCATTCTAATTATGATCTAAATACTGTTGAAAATAAAGATTATGAAGATGTTTTAGAAGATGCACGGATAATTGGCGACTTACCCGAGGAAGTAATATTTGAATGAGGAAAATAACCAACTATTATATGCAACATACCCGCAAATTGCTTTGTAGTGGATTGTTATGAGAGCAAACTGGGCACTCATTTTTGTAACATTGTTACTTACTCAATTACTAGCAGGATGCACTGGGGTTTTGGAGGAAACAGTTGACCCCCGAGCATCCCTAACCGCATCACCTACCGAGATTCAGCAAGGAGAGGGAGTTACATTCGACGCACTTGATTCTGATGCCATTGAGGGCGTAATAACTGGCTTTGAATGGGACTTTGGAGATGGGACAACAACCACAACGATTGCTGGTTTTACATCACATCAATTTATGCAATCAGGTCGGTTTACGGTTAAATTAACTGTTACAAACGATCAAGGCGGTAGTGACTCTACAAGTATACTCATCAAAGTAAACGGTGCTCCCCAAATTAACATATCAATGCCAGAAGTTGTAAGAAGCGGAGACATCGTTCTACTCGACGCAAGTAACACTTATGATCCAGAGAATGGGCCACTAAAGTTTGCTTGGGACCTCAATTTTATGGAGGATTCAGATGGAGATGGCGACACTAGAAACGATGTCGATTCGGTTGACGCAAGAGTGTACATTCCAACTGAGTCCAGTGGCTCGATTCTGGGTTCTCTTACTGTCGATGACGGCGAAGGTGGAATAGTAAGCGAGCAGTTCACAATTGAGATTCAACCAAGGCGATATAAGGTGTCTTGGGTGCAGGACACGCTGAAGTGGGATTATGATGAATACCTCGAACAAGGCGAAACGTGGAGCGAGAACATGACACCGGGAATGGGAGTAAGAATAACCGGATATGATGCACAATTACAATTGGATCAAGATTTATTCATGCCCCCTGATAACTTTACATTATCTTTGAACATTATCGATGATAGTCATAGACGAAGTTCTGATACGCAACCTGGCAATATAACTAGAAATGAATCTACAACCGCTGAATTGAATGCCACTAATTTGAATCCACCTGGCCCAGATGGCGTATTTGATGCTGATAGCGAAGAAGAATTGCTCAGCAGTTTGCTTAATGAGCCGGGAGCTAGATTTGGTCAGGGCGAATGGATATGGTCTATTGTTGCACAAAATGCGGATCCAGATTCATTCATTCCCGGAGCACCGGATCCAGACTCTGGAAACGATTGGACTTTGGAGATTGTAATAACAGTATTAAGGCCAGTTTTGACAGAAGTAGCGTATGAGGCTTAATCAAATTGTATTGGTTGAACAGTCTTCCAATTTGAATTTGCCAGTTTCTTTGCCTTCCCATCTGCAATAATTGGATGGATATGGAATAACCTTCCATGCATTCCGTGAACTCCAAACTTGATTCTTAATTCAACTAACCGATCTCTCTCGGCCGCTTCCATCTGTTCGTCATCAAGTTCTATACTAGCCATTATTTCCCCCGACGATCCTGATAAAACTGAGAATGTGTTCCCCTCAATCTTGGTTCTTGGTTTGAAATCCATATCATCGGGATCATTCATCCAAACCTCTAGGTCAATTGATAGGTAATCGCGAATGCCAACACGCTTGATACCGATGGAATCTACCATGATGATCGTTTAGGCCCAGTGGACGCTTATTGAAAACTCCTCCCATTGTGTGGGGGTTTTGGGGTTTTAACCTACTCTTTGATATGGGTTGAGGGGGATGTTAGTGACATGTCACCTCCAACAAGCGGCAAAGGAACACAAAAGTTAGCTAGATTACATAAACTCAAAGAAGAGGTCAAGAGATTTGTTTTTGCAAATCCTGGGTGCAGTGCACAGTCAATTGTTGCACATCTTTCGCACGATAAGAAACTAAGAAACCACGGACTTACTCCTAGAAAAATAGGATTTTTCATACCAAGACACCTCAACACTCACTTAGTATGGTGGCAGGATCATATTGCAGGTCGCAGAGTATACGGCCCAGATGAAGAGAATTAAGCGACAGTCTGAAGATAGACATTCGCAGCCGTTGGGTTATGAGCGGGGTCACAGCATACTTTGATCTCGATGGGACACTTTTGGACGCATCAAGCGAAAAAAGCCTCACTGCATTACTCTCGAAGCGAAGACCATGGAGAATTCCATTAGGATTAACCATGTGGACTGCTGGCTTTTTGGGAAATATTTTCAGGGGTCGCTCTATCTATGATTCTGCAAGAAATCGAGGACATTTTTGCTTATGCAGCTGGGACGTATTACAAAAATTATCAAAGGAACTGGTTGAGAATAAACTATCTCAACGGATACCATCTGAAGCAGCGGATAGACTTCAGTGGCACAAGAAGCAAGGTCATCGTTTAGTGCTTATAACGGCAACAATAATGCCTATGGCACAAGCAATGGCTGATTATCTTGGGATAGATACAGTATATGGTTGTGGGCCGGAGAATATGAATGGTATTATGACAGGGTCGGAAAAGGGATGGAGTGTTCCTAGAAGGAAAGGAAAGGTCCCTGTAGTCAAGGCCGATGCAGCTAGTGTTGGACATGATCTGGGCAATTGCTGGGGATATGGAAATACACATGCTGATTCATTTTTCATGTCGGTTACAGGAAATCCAGTTGCAGTAAATCCGGGACGTCGTCTAAAATCGATGGCAGAAAAGAACGATTGGCTTCAATTTGAGTGGCGTGTATAAAGAGCCCGTCGTGCTTAAATGGAGAGGGCATTACGGCCAAATACAACTGGCCCCATAGTGTAGCCTGGATATCACAGTGGCTTGCGGAGCCACGAACCCGTGTTCGAATCGCGGTGGGGCCGCTTTTATTCTTCTTCAGCATCCATTGGGCTCGTTTTTGGATATTCTTCAAGAACGACTTTTTGGTCCAAAGCTAGTCTAGCAGATGCATTTACTAGTGGTAGTATCGACATTGCAAAGCATAACAGCATGCATGTGCCGCATATGTAAGAGAGGAATTCAAAGGTTTGAGCAACCTCATCAGGTAGCATCTTTGATTTGTCTGACATCATCCAAGAACCGTAAAAGCCTCCAACCAAACCTATGGAGGATCCCAATGTACTGAGTTTAGCACCAGAAGATCGTAAAGTATACAACAAAACACCTCCAATTAAAACCATTACTCCCCCAACGAGTAATGAGTAACCTCTTACAGAATATGCACCAGATTCCCTAACTTCATCATGATAATCTTGATACTCATCTTCCGTGATATTAACCTCTAGATTTTGATAATTTTCAATTTGTGATTTAGCATCTTTAAAATCTTCTCTATTTGAATTTTGGATGTCTTCAAATCCAACCATTATCATAAGTATTGACCCCATAATGAGGATTATTGCTATTGTCTTGGGTCCCTTTTTATCAGGTCGTGTGGGAAACAACTCATCTGGGTTAGGAATTAAGTCTTCAGTCACTTATGCCCCTCCAGACCATTCCTCAAATTCTTTGGGATTGATACAGAATCCATTTTTTCTAAATTAACGCATACAGTGACTTGTTCACTAGTCCACAACAGTAGATTATCTTGGTTGTAAAATTGATAACTCCATTTACATGAACTATTTCCAACATGCGTGATTGAAATTTTTGCAGTTACACTATCTCCATATTTAATCGGCGAATGGAAAGTAGACTTTACGTCTACAACAGGAAAACCGAGTTTCATTTCTCGCATTATTTCAGGATAACTAATGCCGCAAATTAACTCCCAAGACTCTTCGAAGAACCTATGTGCTAAGTCGTATATCCTTGGGTAATACACAATTCCTGCCATGTCTACCATTGGAAAATCTACTCTGCGTGTTAATTCCACCGCCATGCGACCTCGTAAAGGTCTAGGTTATTCAAGAATCCTCGGGCTTTGCCCACTTTTTTGCTAGAACTTTAGCCAAATCTTCATCCAACTTAGCATTCCACCAATCGCTTCCCTGCCAGATTGCATACCTTCCTCGGATTCCTCTGATGTCCGCTCCATCGAATTTGCAGTTTCTGAAATTCGAAATATTCAATCTAGCTTTGCGTAGATCTGCTCCTCTGAAATCGCAGTTGTCAAATGCTGATTTCATCAGGTCTGCCTCTACCATTGATGCTCTTGAAAAATCGGAGTCAACAAAGTTTCCTTCTGTCAAATCAGCATTATTTAGTATGCATCTTTTGAAATTTGACTTTGGATGGTTTCCTCTTCTCAGCAGTGCTCCTGCTTTGTTTTGGTATGACCAATCAAGTGATTCTTCTTTGTTGTCGGTGCTGCTGCCCGACATCACCATCTTATCGCCTCAGTATCGACTACGCTTGTCGAGGTGCGCTCTTCCTTCTGGAGTCAAAATCGCATAGCGGTTTTTCTCTTTAGCCGAAGGCGGAGTAACCAAGAAACCCCTTTCTCTTAGTCTATTTAGATAGAGGGAAAGGTTACCAGGAGGCTCTAGACCTGCATCTTCGAATAGGTCATCTATTACTCTAGGCGGGCTATCGTTGATACCTTCAACGTCCCTTAGGTATTGTATTGCTCCCAATACTTGATCAGGTTTCCTGATTAAACTGCAGTTCTGTATTAACGCTCTAAATGCTGAACCACGTTCAGGTAGTCCTGCATCACGTGCGGCTTCAACAGCAGCTTCAATTGCCCTTTCTCTTGCGTTTCTTATTCTTGACAAAGCTATGGACCATGTGTCGTCACTTTTTATTCTTATCAAACGATCGTCGACGCTAGCTTGTGCGCCTGAAATATCGATTTCAACATCCCCTGCTCTTATTAGTACTCTTGCCTCTTCTTCCATGCAACCACCATAATTTGATATCATTAAATCCTTAAACCATCTAATTCATTGACATAATGTAATCTGACGAGTCTAGGTATACCCTTTGTGGTTTAAAGGCATGTTTAATCCAATAGACAGCGCGCCGACAACACACACACCACTTATCAGGTGGCTTTTCCCAGTTGACAAATAAACATACCGAAGAGTCGTGGGTTAAACATAAGGCACTTGAATGATTGATATTTTGACTGGTATGTTCGGGTGCTACTATGAAGCGACTAACCACTTTCATAATTACGGCTACACTTGTGTTTTCCCTATTCCCCACATATCAAGTTTCAGCGTCCCAACAAACCACATCGATAACAAGTTTCGTTGGAGGCTATGCATCACAGACTATTGATTTAAATGGGAGCCAATCAAATAATTCAGTTTCTGTCGATATTCCACGAAATGTAACGTTTACTTCAGTCGGCTTTGACATAGAATTCTCCCAAACCGACGCAAGTCCTGGACAAGTTATGATAGATATGTATGAGGATGGCGTCCTTGAGTGGGACTTTTCAAGGCAGGGTTATGGGAACATAGGTGAACAGAGCAATTTCTTCAACGGAAATGATTACTACCAAAGCGCCGTTGTCCCAGGCAATAACTCTGTACCCGCATTAATGCTACCTTCATCTGCGATTTTACAATCCTCGAGTTTGGATGCAAGTTTCTCTTCTGAGGTCGGCGGAGGTTTCTTTGAAATTGGGGAATTCATTGATGTGACTGAATCAGACATTGATTCTGATGGTTATCCTGAGCCTTTATTCCTCTTGAAAAAAGATTCCAACAATACAAGCAAAATACTCTGGGCAGATTGGAATCTTGGGTCGGGAATCTCACTATCGCCACAAATACAAACATGTGACAATGCTACATCAATCTCAGTCGGTGATGTAAATAATGACAATCGACAAGATATAGTGGCATTTTCAATAGTCACTGGCCAAACCTGTGTCCATCTGGCAAATAACACATCCTTTGACCCTGTATTAAACATCCCAATTACAGACGGATTGATTATCGGAAAATTAGGGAATATAAACTCAGATTCAGGAGATGACTTTGTTACGGTCAATTCGAGCGGATTTCTAAACTACTATACTTGGAATAATACAACAACAGGATTAGATAACCCAATTTCACAAGTTATTTATCCAAATGGAAGTGAAGGGATGCCAGCTAACATTAGGGCGTTGCATGTAACTGATTTCTTTGGCAATGGCAAAATTTCTGCTTTGGTAGGAGACGTATCCGGGCATTGGACATATTGGGAGCATTTCAACACCTCCGGGGGATGGGGCGGGCCTTTAACTGAATTTGATGATATTTCACAACAAGAAATGCTGGCAGATTTAGATAATGACGGAGATATCGATCTCGTTGGACTAAATGATTTGGGATATGCTCTGAGGATAAACAATGGTAGTCAGTGGAATCTAACAGAAGGCACAGAACAAATTGACGTCTTTAATTCAACAATAACAGACTTTGACAACGACGGAATATTGGATATACTGACACCGGTCCCTGGCGAAGCTGATGGTAACAATCAGACAATTGAGGGAAATATTACTTTGAAAACAATCAACGAAACAAGCGTAGGCGCCGTATCATCACTTTTCCTTGAGCCATGGTCAGTTCCAACATCGATTATTGCCATGGATATGGATTCAGATGGAATCCCCGAACAGGTGATAGGTGCTGGTGAGACAGATCTTGGTGTGTTTATCGGGGGTTGGCACTCTATATCGTTGGATGCCGATGGTGACGGCAATTCAGAAATGACCAGTAGTGGGTATGCAGGAGATTCAACAAATGGATTAGACCCACTAGTAATGAGTGATAACTTGAACGGACTCAAGGATGATCTAGCCCCATTAATACAGGTACAGCCAACATTGACAGATGGTTATGGGATATCTATGGTAAATTACTCCATGAAAGCCGCATCCTCCGGGGCTGGTAGTTTCAACTATTCAAATCTTGAAATACGATATGACTGTTCTTTCCGCGTTGAATCGAACCCATATGCGTCAGCAAATCTAACCAACGTTTTCAATCAAGGAATGACACCTGGTACTGGAACTTACAATCTGGTAATTCCAGTTAATTCGACTAGTTCAGGGAGAGTATCCCTGAGTAACTTAGCCGCTGATTATGTTCCAGGTGCACCGAATCTGGCTCTTCCAATAACACCGACGATTCAATTAGTGAGCCTGTCACATACAAATGTAACAATTGAGTGGAATGATGTATTTGATTTCGGGCCTGATTTACTTAGTTTTGAATTATTTAGAATATCTACATCTAATTCGGCAATTGATTTAGCAAATCCTTTTGCTAATACGTTGCTATCAAACCTGTATATTGATACTGACATATCATCTGGTTCAACTTACACTTATGTCGTTAGATCAGTTCATGAATTTGGGGTGACTTCTAACCTTTCAAATCCGTTACAGGTTACAATACCATACCCAGCTCCACCAGCATCAATACAGGGTGTAAATCTAACCGATGTTTATCCTGATATGGGAGGAGAACTACACTTATCCTGGTCCCCATCTTCGGAAATGATATCTAACTACGAGGTATATTTAGAAACCTTCTCGTTTACTGGCATCTCCAATCTAACACCTGTGAAGACAATCTATACACTTGCCATGACAATATCTGAAACCAATCTTTCTGGATTGATCGACGGTCAAGCATATTGGGCGTCAGTTGTAGCAGTCGATACATTTGGAAACCGGTCGAATATTGTATCATCTGTTGGTCCTACTTACCCTAGAAACGATACCCCGATGAACGTAGAACTATTCTTAGAAGTAAGTAATAATGTTTCATTTAATTCACCTTTTAGTCTGCAAATAAGTAGCAAAATCGATGGTGTCGAAGTCAATCTTACGGGGGATATTGTGATAGAGATGGAAACTAATTCGGGAACATACCTAATCTCTGAGAACTGGGAGACAATCAGTTTGGATAATTTCTCGCAGTTAGTGGCAGATTCTGCTGACATATTTGGTCAAGTAACATTTTGGGCTAATTACAGCGGTCATATTGGTGATGAGATTGAACGTCCAAAATCTAGCGCAATTATATCTTCAACCGTAACGGTAATGATTCTTGCAGATTTTACATCCGAAGCAGAGACCCTCAATTTGAATAGTCAAAATATGACAACTGCTAATATTACTTTGCAAGCATTAGAATCAGTCCAGCAGAGCATAATGCAAAATGCAGGATTTGAGTGGACAGCCTACAATTTTACTAACAACATTTCTGTCAGTGGAAGTGCGCAGTTCACAAACTCAACTCAGCAAATCGAATTTGAACTTGATGGAGGTGGCATACTATTCATTAACCTAACAGGGCCAGATTGGATTGATACCAATACAAGAAATCTGGAATTGGTAGTAAATCCTTTTGTGACAACACCTCAAAACTCTACACAAGATGCAAACGAGTCAGAAGAAATTAATTGGGAGCCAACAGAAATGTTGGATATTGTGATAGATTGTGGGCAGGTCTTAATCGACCCAGCAGAGGACACAGAAATATCATGTAATGCAACAAATCCTAATAATTATTCAGTTGAATTTACTCTTATTCCCGATGGATGGTCACAATGGTCACAGTTCATACAGTTTGAACCAGTCCAGAATCAATCAACGTTTGTCCTCTCAGCATTTTCAGCAATAGAATTTGAAATCGAAGTTCAAATTTTGCAGAATTTGTCAGCAAATAATCTCCTATCAGGTAAAATCGAATTGGACTTAGTTCAAAGTACGATTGACTATGATACCTTTGAAAACGTTCCAAACACATACATGATACAATGGAATTTGGTCGAGGAAAATATTGTAGACGAGCCCGAACAAGAAGAGAGCCCCACCAATCAATCAGAACAGGGTACTACAAAGAAATCTACTAACAATAATCTGGTTCTAATTGCGAGTATTGGCGGAGTCGCAGTTCTGGTTTTGGTAGTGATAATTGTACTGAGAATCAGAAATAGTGATGTTGAAGACTGGGACGAGGACGACCTTGATTTGGAACCAAATTTAGAATCCAAAGGTGCGTCTAAACCTCTTCCTGTCGGCGTTGCTTTAGATGACTTTGAGGATCGCTCGATAACAGATGAGTCACCCGACCGACCTGATATTATTTCAGAGTTTGAAAAACCAAGCGCAGATCATATTTCCGACGAATATGACGACGCCTATGAAGAGGACGACTCCGGTATAACAGTCGACGAGCACGGGACCGAATGGTATGAAGACGAGGTCGGAGTTTGGTGGTTCAGGGAACCAGGTGAAGAAGACTGGTCGGAATTCGTTGAGTAACTTCGTAATACATTTGAATGAGGGAATGTAGGGATTTCTATGTCAGGGCAGACTTCTTATGACCTTGTGCTTCACAAAGATGCCAATCCAACGACAAATGGGGTTGCAATATGCGGTTTCTCCACCGTGGGAATGGTTGGTGTAATTGCTGCATCCCATATCATTAGTCAGTTGAAACTTAAGCAACTGGGCACAGTTTTGAATTCAGAATTCCCTGCAATGGCATTGGTTCATCATGAGGTTCCTAAACACCCAGTGAGGGTATACCAAGGAGAAGGCGTCGGAGTATTTACAGCTGAAGTTAGGTTTGGTCCTGAAAGAGATATACTCTTTGCGAATACCGTTTTGGAGTGGTTTACAAAAGGAGGCTTTGACCAATTGATTATTGTCGATGGTGTGGCGAGAGAGAATATGGATGATAGAGAAGACTCTCTCTATGGAGTAAGCTCTTCAAAAAGTGGCCGAGATAGGCTAAAAAAAGCGGGAATTGAACCGGTCCGACAAGGTATAGTTGCAGGTATTGCAGGCTACTTAATCGCTGAAGGTGATAGACTGGGTTTAGATGTCACTGCAATACTATCTGATTGTAATCCGATGTATCCCGACGCTCGAGCAGCAGCTTTGGCTATTGAATCAATATCCGATCTAACAGGTATTGACATCCCGCTTTCATCTCTATTAGAAGACGCTAGAAGAATAGAGGACAGCGTTAGGGAAGTTTTTGAAAACTCACAGACAATGCTCCCTGCTCCTGATGATGAAATTGACCCATCATTTGGCTGATCGAGCAACATCAAGAACAGTATCCCAATCAGCATCCGTGGCAAACATTGGTTCGGGCATCTGGCATTGAGCCATTTGAAACCCTAGTTTTTCTAAACCCATTTTGATAGATTTCATTGATGGTATTTGTCCAATCCCGGCAGCGATACCAAGATCATCAATTGCGACTAGTAAGTGTTCCCCTGAAAGTAGTTTAGCAGATTCAGATATATGTCTCACAGTTCTAACAATTTCTCTTTTTGAGTGCTCTACATCAAAATCCGACCAATTTTTCGGATAATCACTTTCATTTCCAAAGCAGATATCAATAGCCCTATCCACAGTCATCCTACCAGCTATTTCAGCATCGAAAATTGGGCCAGTCCACAGAGGCCCTGAGTAATTTCCTTCCGGCGCCTCAGAGAAGTGATAGGGGGCAGATCTGATTCGGTAACCTACGTTTTTCTTCCAGGTAGAAGCACTTTCTTTCGAGCGCTTAAGTAAAACACTGACTCTAACGAAGTGGCCGTCGAATAAGGATAGAATTGGATGAATTGACTTGTCGTGCATTGCAGCTATTCTAGCGATAGTAGCAAGCAGAATTCTAGTTGCGTCATCATGCATATACGAATCAGTAATTCCAACAGAACCATACCTTCTTGCTGCACTATTTCTTGTAGATCCACACAATGCTGCAACATCGGTTGCTGTGACCTCCAATACTCCGACTCTAGATATTGACTGTATTGCAGTATCAAGAAATTTCACGGGTGATCCAAATGGATCTATGTCTATCCATTGAAAGGGAGCATCAACCATAACCTTTCTTGCATCACTATTTGTCCAACGAATACCATCTTCAACGATTCCATCCTGCGGAATTGAAAATCTATCCTTTTCTTTTTCCCAAACAAGATTGTCGCCAATGGGATGGTTTTTGTGAGATTCTCTGCCCCAAATTTGAGCATTAACATCAAGATCATTAGCAGTAATCCTAATCCTGTTTTGTTGGGGAGCTTCTTTTCTCCACCTTCTTGCCCTCACACCAGTAGCACACAACGCATCAAGAATTCTTATTGGTTTATTCTTCTTTACCAGCCATTCATTCTCTAAGGCATCACTTAGTAGCATAACGGATCTCGTCCTTGCTGGAGCCATTGCTGGATTGAGAAAACCTTCTCCTGACTTAGTAGCTGGCCCTCTGGGCATATGGGATGGCCTTTCCTGACTATCTTTCAGATGGACAATGGTTTTTCCTTCGAGCCAAACATGCCCCGGCCATCCGTCAGGTTTCATCAATAACCCTCAATAGTGCTCGTAAACAATATTCTGGTTTGAATGTGTTACTCTCTTCCCGTTATCCACCACTTCACCGATTATTTCACATCCGTCCACTTTTTCTTTAAGCCATTTGCATAATTGGTCAGCATATTGCTTTCCAACAGCGATTATCATTCCACAGCCCATGTTGAACGTTCTATGCATTTCCTTATCGCTAATATTGCCCTGCTCTTGAATCCAAGCAAACTCGGGAAGTATTGGGAGTGGATTTGATATATTCCATCCAAACGTATCATGTAGTCTTAGAAGATTAGATAATCCTCCACCAGTAATATGGCATATAGCGTGTATGGAACTTCGCGGGCAAGGCCCATTCTGTATCATCTCAACAATAGGATCACAATAAATGCGGGTGGGATTCAGGAAAACCTCTCCAAGAGTTATATCTCCCTCGCAAAACCTCTCTATTCTCTCCTCATCAACCTCAAATGGCACAGGATCTTCCCATGATGCTCCACAATGTGCGATTACCTTTCTGACAAGAGAATAACCGTTTGAGTGGACTCCAGAGGACGGTATGCCTATCAGCAAATCCCCTTCTTCTAAAGTCGCTCCTGTGATTTCACTACCCTTGGGGAGCCAACCAAGTGCCGTTCCAGAGAGGTCAAGTTCCGTTACAATTCCGGGTAAACTCGCAGTTTCACCACCCGCTAGGGTAACGTTAGCTCTCCTGCATGCCTCGGCTAGACTAGCACCAATCGAGGCGTGAACATCGGGGTTAGGCTTTGGGACAGCGATGTAATCTACGAATGCAATAGGTTCTGCACCAACGCACAAAAGATCGTTTACATTCATTGCCATACAGTCAATGCCAACCCCGCTCCACTGGTCCAGTGCAGTTGCAATTGATAGTTTTGAACCAACACCATCTGTTGCAAGGGCAAGGTAGTTTTCTCCAAATTCGATAATTCCTCCAAATCCTCCGGGTAGGTCAACAGGAGCGCCGAAATTTCCCTTTTTTCTGACAGAATTGGATAATGCGCTAACTAGTGCACCGACTGCATGACCCTCTAGGTCGATGTCAACACCACTACTCGCATAGTCCATTTCATCTGCCATGTTTATGTCCACTCCTAACTATTTGATGATGATGCCGATTGTATTTTGTGAGCTAACCAAGGAAGTGACAAGTCCAACCTGTGGTCAATCCCACTGTGTGTCCCAGGGAACTCTTCCCAAACATGGTCGATGTTAAAATCAGTCATTCTTTCATGTAGCTGGCGTAGACCGTAGTGTATGTTGTACTCATCAGAATCACCAACGTCAATCCAACAAGGAGGTAGATCTTGATATTGCTCAATCATGGTTAATGGGTCGCTAGCTAGCCATTCAGCCCATTTTCTATCATCAAATATGCAATTTTTATTTACAGGTAGAGTACCATCACTGTAGCTTGCAGCCATTGCTAAAATCATTAATGTATGGAAGTCATCTTTTGATAATTTACTAGCCTTTTTAACGTGATCTAAGAAATTATTTTCATCACCAAAACGTGCAATAGAAGTCAAAGTCGTTGCCATATCTAATCCGTATAGAAGCTCAAATCCACAGTCTCCCGAGTGGCAAGCGATAGCGTCCCATTGACTATCTAGCATCCCCCTAACTATCGCTCCATAACCACCGCTTGATTTTCCTACTAGTCCAAACCCGCTTATTTCGAAACGTTTTGAAAGTTCATTGACGAGGTCAATCCTTAGCCATGAGCCCCATTTACCAAGTATTTCAGAATCAATATACTGGTTTCCTCCAAGTGAAGTAAAAGTATCGGGCATCACCAATATGCAGGGGAGCATATCCCCGTTCTTTACTAGACGTTCGTGTCGTTGGGGCAGAGTCTCTGAGAATGCTCTCCAGTTGGCCCTAGCAAAACCTGTTCCAGTAAATGGCGCTAAGTAAATTATACATGGAAGCGGGCCTGTTGTATTGGGAGGAATGTGGACGAGAATTTCCCTCTCAGTTGGGTCTCCTAATTTATTTTCTAATAGGGATGAGTCGATTGTGAATCTTTCAAATATTCCGCGGATGGGTTCAAAAGAGTGGGCCGGCATGTATGCCCCACTTGGAACAAGGAAATGTGTTTGGCGGTATTCCAATGGAAGCCAATGGAGGTTGAATGATGCACTTTATCTCGAGTGGAAATAGAGGGGAGGTGGGTAAGCATCTCAATGATTATATGCGGCCGACAACCCATTATAATGTCCAGCGGAGGTAAATTGAGTGACAATACAAGAGTTTGATTTGCCAGCTAGATGGCGAACTTTACTTCTTGACAACTACAGCGAAGCTATACACAATCTCGAGGTTTCATGGCCAGACAATCAATCTTTGGAGGTTTCTTATCGCGATATAGAGTCGTTCGATCCTGATTTTGCGCTTTCAATCATCGAGGAGCCTGAAAGCAATACTCAAGCAGCAAACCAAGCATTGGGATTACTTCTTTCAGAGCTTGGATCACCAAGAATTGTTGCCTTTGTAAGAATAACTGAACTCCCTCCAGATTCAAACAGAACTGTTCGACAACTACGTAGTGAGGATTTAGGGTTGATGATTTCGGTTAATGCAATTGCTACAAAAATTGGCAAAGTCCTCCCCAGAACCTACATGGCTTCATTTGAATGTGCAGGCTGTGGCAATATTATCAATGTTAATCAGCCTAACGAACAAGAGCTAATCGAACCGATAGAATGTATGGTTATTGACGACGGGTGCGGAAGGAAAAAAGGACAAACCCGCTTCTCACAAAAAATAGAGCAGTCCATTCTTATCGATACTCAGTTTATAGAGTTGCAAGAACCTCCTGAGAACCTACGAGGGGGAGTCCAACCAGAGAGGATATTGTGTATTGCCGAACACGATATTGCAGGACAACTAAATCCAGGAGATAGAGTAACTGCAAACGGTGTGCTATTTGTCCGCTCGCAGAGAAAAGCGGGGAAAAATACTCCCATTTTTGATATTTTTATGAGAATTCACAGTATAGAGCGAGAAGACATTCCACTAGAAGAAATTCAAATTACAGAAGAAGAGGAAAGGGAAATTAAAGACCTTGCCAAACGGGAAGACATACATGAATTATTGACGCGCTCTATCGCACCGTCTATATTTGGAATGAACAGACAGAAAGAATCATTGATGCTGCAATTATTTGGAGGAGTTGCTTCTAAAGCTAAGGATGGAACAAGACTTAGAGGCGATATTCATATTTTGTTAATGGGAGACCCCGGGGTAGCAAAATCACAACTACTATCGTACATGTCACAAATCTCCCCACGTGGTAGATTCACTTCAGGTATGTCGGCATCAGCAGCCGGTTTAACTGCCGCAGCGGTTCAGGATTCAGCAGCAGATGGTCGATGGACTTTGGAAGCAGGGGCTCTTGCGCTTGCAGACCTTGGATTGGCAGCGATCGACGAATTCGATAAGATGAATGAAAACGACCGTTCGTCCATGCATGAGGCAATGGAGCAGCAACGAATATCAGTATCAAAGGCTGGAATAAATGCAACTTTATCCACACGTTGTGCAATTTTAGCAGCAGCCAACCCAAAAGCAGGGCGTTTCCAATCAGTGACAGAAGTCCCCTTCACACAACAGATAAACTTGAAACCGGCCTTAATATCGAGGTTTGACGTAATCTGGCTTTTGACAGATCAGCCAGCGACCGATCACGATAAACAAATTGCAGACCACATAATGAATAATCGAGCAGACTCGACGCCAGAGATTCTCATTGAACAAGGCAGCGCAGTCGACCCAACTAAGTCTGCAGCGAAGGAAGGATTACACATTGAGGATGGTGTAGTAAACCGGGATCTAATAAGAAAATATGTCGCATTCGCAAAACGTACGATTCATCCACAACTTACAGATGAAGCGAAAACATCATTGAAAAAATTCTATGTTGAAACCCGAAGAGAAGGAGGAGAATCACATGATTCGATTGCGATATCTGCAAGAGCTATCGAAGGCTTGTATCGGTTGTGTCAAGCTTCGGCAAGGGTTAAATTATCTTCTGAAGCGACGATAGAAGATGCACGTAGAGCCATTAGGCTCACAAAATTATGGCGACTTGAGTTGATGGGAGAGAATTACGATGAAACTACGTTGCAATCTGGGAAAAAAGCATCAGCGAGAAACAGAGAGAGAGTTATTTTAGAAATTGTCAAACGAGTTTATTCAGAGACAGGAGAGATTGTAGCTCTTACTGATGTCTTGACAGAAGCTGGCCGTGCTGAAATATCAAAAGACGTAGCGCAGGACATAATCGATTTACTGGTTACAGATGGGAGATTAATCAGACCTCGCGGTTATGATACACTACAACCGGTATGAAACGATGTTCTCATATTGATGAGATATTTCAGGTGATAACATGGAACCGATAGGCGATGTGGCAAATCCAGCAGCGCTTGAACCTGATAATCTTGGTTTCATGTGTGGGATTGAAGTGCATCAACAACTCGCAACTGGAAAATTACATTCAAGACAACCAGGACAACTCCACGACGTAACAATAGAAAGCTTACCCAAAGATTGGAGTAAGTACAAACGTAAGCTTAGGTCTTCTAGTGGTGAGGCCGGTGAGGTAGATATTGCAGCGAGATTTGAAGAACGTAGAAATCGTTCATTTGTTTATTGCCAAGCACCGAATTCAGGTTTGATAGAATTAGATGAGCAACCTCCCTTACCTCACGATAATGACGCATTGGATATTTCGCTAACCGTGTCAGGTATGTTGAATGCTCACCCAGTTCCGCTACTTCAGACGATGCGCAAAACAGTAGTTGATGGGTCCAATACAAGTGGTTTCCAGCGAACTACTCTTATTGCAACAGACGGAATACTGGAGACAAAAGACGGTCCAGTAGGTATCGATGTTTTGTGTTTAGAGGAAGACAGTGCTAGAAAATTAAGTAGTGAACTAACGTCAGATGGGGAGGTTGTTACTTGGAACCTTGACAGACTGGGAATTCCCTTGATTGAAATTGCCACAGCACCTGATGTTAAGAGTCCTGAACATGCAAAACAAACATCCATTGCCCTTGGTAGAACGCTTAGAGATACAAGAAAAGTAAGACGAGGACTGGGAAGCATCAGGCAGGATTTGAATGTATCAATTAAATGTGGAGATAGAGTTGAGATAAAAGGCTGTCAAGATCTTGAATGGATTCCTAAAATCGTAAGATGTGAGATGGCTCGCCAACTTCACTTCTACCGTTTGGCTAACAAGTTGAGAGACAAAAATAACTTTCCAAAACTTCCTTCTGATAGGGCTATTGAATCGATATCGATTAAAGATGAGGTTTCAGAACTATTAAGATTAGATTTGACCGATGTTTCTGCATCATTTGGGAAGTCTGATTCCAAGAGAATAACAGAAGGTTTAGAATCAGGGTCAGTTATGTTGGCATTACCACTTCCCGGGTTTAACGGCTTTATTGGTAAAAAGGAATTTGACGTAGACAATTCCCAGTTACCAAGACTGGGTAGAGAATTAGCTGGTGCAGCTAAATTAGCCGGAGTAGCTGGTGTTTATCACTCCGATGAGCTTCCAGCCTATGGCATCAATCAATATTGTGTAGATTCAGTAAGGAAGTTACTGTCCAATACCGATGCATTCGTTCTTTGTCTTGCTCCTGAATGGCAAGCAAGATTAGCATTGGAAAGCGTCCTTAATAGGGCAAGATTGGCTTTTGAAAGAATACCTCAAGAAGTTAGAAATGTCGTGATAAAAAAAGGGTCACCAGAGGATGGAACGACGACTCCAATGCGCCCATTGCCAGGCGGTGCGAGAATGTATCCTGAGACAGACATTCCAACACTCACTATATCAAGCGAAAGGTGGACAAAAGTATTACAAAATTTACCAATGACACGCGATGAGAGGTTAGATAGGTTACGAGGGTATGAACTAAGCGACGACCAAATCAGTCAGTTAGTGTCTCGTGAATTAGATGACCATTTCATTGCTCATTCGAATGGTTTACCATCCAAGGCATGGGCAACTATGGTTTTAGAAAACCAGGCAAATTATGGCTTAATGTCATTAATTCTTACAGCTAAAGAGGAAGGTCACATTACTAAAGAAGGAATCAGTTTCAGTCTTGAACACTTCAAAGGAAAAAATCCTAGTTTGGATCAGATATCAGCTTGGGCTCAAAAGATGGGATACAGACCAGCAGCAGCTGAGGACTTACTCACAATTGTTGAGAAAGTAGTTGAGGAGAGACTCGACTTTGTCAAGGAAAGAGGAATGGGAGCGATGGGTCCGCTAATGGGAGTTGTCATGCAGAAATGTGGCGGTAGTGCGGATGGTAAAACGGTAAGCGCCTTATTGAGAGAAACAATAATGAGGCATTCTGAATGAAGCGAATTTTATTATTGTCTGTTGCAATATTATTTTGTTTTCTAATTCCGCAAAATTCTATTGCTGACCATGATACCAAGAATCATTATTGGGAACTAGATTTGGATAACGGATTTATTTCCACCAAACCAATCATAATCGGAGATTCAGTGATTGTAAGAACCTCCGGTTTTTGGACTGGAGAGGATAGGCCAAAAGTATACAGTTTTGATTTACAAACAGGTGAAGAGAACTGGAGGTATACAAATGATTTCTCAACAAACCATGATTTGAGTCCATTGGTATTTGTCCAATCTGCTAGTGGAGATTGCGGGAGTTGGGATAAAATGGTCATTGTTGGCTGGACCGATGGAAGAGTAACAGCCCTAGACTTCACAACAGGCAATCTGATTTGGCAATCGCAAACTGAAGTAGTAAATTATGGAATAACAGGTGCGATGGCTCTTGATTCTGATGAGATAGTTGTTCCAACAAACAAGGGCCTGTCCAGATTTTGCCTTGCAGATGGATCTGAAACATTGAGGGTTGAACTATCGCAAACTGGCTGGCGCAATGGTATTACAGTGACCGAAGACGGCTACTTGATAGGCGATGAGGGCGGAGTTTTGAACCATATTTCTAAGGATGGAATAATTACAAGTCAAAAAATTGGAGAAGGGAAAATAAGACATGCACCCCTTGAGACGCCAGCCGGCGTCCTAGTTCATCTTCAGTCGCAAGGTTCATCAAGCATCTTCGTTGATGGAGAATTAATCTCTACTGAGGGACCATCACCAGCAATCCCAATTCTTGTTGGAGATAATGTCTATTTGGGTACATTAAATGATGTAATAAAAATGCAGTGCGATGAAACATGTTCAGTTGTAGGAAGGACAAATTATAGGACTAATGGGGAAATCGTTAGACAATACGTCCCGGGGCAAATTGACAGAATTTGGTTTTCCAGTAATACACTAGAAGGGGGTTGGTCTTATGGTGTTCCTGGAGAAAACCTAACAACTTATGATACCAAATATAACACATTCAAAACCGCAGGGCCTGGTTTTTCAGACGATGGTTCCATGGCTTTTGGAGATGATAATGGAATTCTAATGGTAACCGTAGGGAACTATGCAACAAATAGTATTTCCAATCAAACACATGATAAAAGTCCAATTGATATTGATTATGCACTATTACTGATATTGATACTTATTCTTGTCACATTTTCTTTGCAGTTAAAATCCAATCAAGTAGCGGTAGTCAGATGTGGTCTTCTTACACTTCTAGTAGTAGCAATTGTAACTTTACCAGAGGTATCTACCATTTGGTCAAAAGGGGTATCTGAATTACAGCCCTCAAATGAAGACTGGGATGATGATTGGCCAAATGATTGGCAGGGGACTCAGGTTTTAGTAATTGAGTTACAAAATAGAACTGTTGTCGATGGAGGATATGAAGGATACAATACCGTTGAGGAATTAACAGATATTGTATCATCAAACCTTGGTGTAAGTGTGGAGTATGAAACTACTGATATCGGCGTATGGATTACATCATTTGACGGTATTGCTGGTAGTGGATGGGAATTTACTGTCGACGGCACTAGGTCGAATGTCGGAATTTCGCTAGCAGAGTTAGATGAAGACTCTGTTGTTAGATGGTCACTTGCGTAGAGTTCAAGCCTAGGACCTCATCAGATTGATTCATGGTGCTAACATCTGGAACACATGGGCCTTCTCTTGCACCTTTTGAGTTCCTTACTCTAAATATAATATTAATCGCAACTTGTTTTGTATTACTTTGCCAGCCAAAAAAATCTACTAAGAAAGATGTCCTGATTCTTGTTAGTATTACATTAGCAGCTGCAGCAAGTAGAATCTTGCTTGAGCCATTCCCGAATGTTCAGCCTGTTACTCTGATGTGTCTTATTGTTGGAGCATGCCTTGGTGCTAGACGTGGGATGGCCTTTGCAATCATCACAACCCTACTTTCCAATGTCGTATTATCACATGGATGGTGGACTCTGTTCCAGGCAAGCGGTTGGGCAGCTGTTGCTTTTGCGGGTTCTAAGCTTAATCTGATAATAGATAACAAATTGGAAATGAGACGTATAGTAGTCGCCTCAATTTTGGCATCAGTGCTTTTCGATTGGTGGGTTTCTCTATCAATTTACACGAGCGGGATGTCATTACAAGAATTTGGAATTTACATTCTAAATGGCCTACCATTTGACGTGGTCCATGCTCTGGCAAGCGTAGTTTCAGCATTTTGGATTGGCCCTTGGCTTGCTAACCTAATTACTGAAGATCAATTATTATCAGAATCAAAACACTTCATTGGTGAGGCAGATGGCATCTCCTCTTAATGAAGTTACAATGGTCATTGTGACCCGAGATGATTTGAAACTCTCAAAAGGTAAACTTGCAGCACAATGCTCCCATGCTGCTGTAAACTGTGCTATGAAAGCCAAGAAAAAAACAGCGAGACTGTATGAAAGGTGGAACAACGTTGGTGCGAGAAAAATAGTAGTCCGTGCTGATGATGAGCAACACTTACGACGACTATATGCTAAAGCTTTGGAAGGCGGTCTTGTATGTGATCTAGTGAAGGATGCTGGACACACCGAGATACCTCCAGGCACGGTAACTGTGCTTGGCATCGGGCCATCACCACGGTCAGCGGTTGACGCAATAACCAGCGACCTGAAACTGCTTTGAGTGAAAACGAACTGGGTTGTCCATGCGAGAATATCTATCGGATCGTGTTGATGTCCGTAGTGACACGGTTACTCAACCTACATCCGCAATGCGAACGGTCATGGAAAAGGCACCAGTAGGTGATGATGTTCTAGGGGATGATCCAACTGTAATTGAGTTGCAGAATCGAGTCGCAGAGATGTTCGGTAAAGAAGCGGCTCTATTTGTCGCCAGTGGAACAATGGCGAATGCCATTGCTTTGAGAACTCATACTAATCCGGGAGATGAAATTATCTGCGACAAAACTGCCCACATTTACAAATACGAAGGTGGAGGTTATGCTGCGCTCTGCGGCGCATCAATTTCTCTTGTTGAAGGTAAGGGAGGACTTATGACAGGTGAACAGGTAAAGAAAGCAATTCGAAAAGCTGAGGGCTCTGGGTCGCATTACCCTGATGGGACTCTTGTATGTGTTGAAAACACTTCAAACCTTGGAGGCGGCTCTTGCTACGAACAAAAAACACTTGACGAAATCGCAGCCGTTGCAAAAGAAAACGGCTGCGCAACCCATATTGATGGTGCTAGAATATTTAATGCAGCTATCGCCACAGGAGTTGATGTAAAACGAATGTGCAGGGATTATGATTCTGTGTCAATTTGTTTCTCGAAGGGGCTTGGTGCTCCGGTTGGCTCCGTTCTAGTAGGTTCTCAAAAATTTATCAACAAAGCACACCGATGGAGAAAAATGTTTGGAGGAGGCTGGAGACAAGCAGGAATAATCGCCTCAGGTGCTCTTTTTGCTCTAGACAACCATGTTGAACGCCTTTCTGAGGATCACATCAGAGCTAGAAAGGTAGCAGAATCAATCAACTCACTAGAAAATTTTAGTGTTGATTTAGAGGCTGTACAATCTAATCTAGTTTATGTTAATTGTAATATTCCAGCTAGTGAGGTCGTATCCTCATTATCAAAACATGGTGTGGATTTGTTTGATTTACCATACAACAGGGTTCGTGTTGCAATTCACCTCCACATAACTGACGAGGATGTAGATAAAATCATACAGGCCTTTTCTTCTTTGTAAGTGCAGATATTCCGATTGCGCCCAGTATAGGTAATACTCCTAA
>DAZU01000083.1:1790-2531 GCA_002507425.1 Euryarchaeota archaeon UBA53 | reverse complement strand
GACTCCAAGCCCTCCTGAATACGTATGCAAATCTGACCACAGACCAATTTCAGCGGTTAGGTATGCAACAAATTTCATGAACAGTCCACCACTCTATATCCAAATATCATTTTCTGCGGTAAGCTCACTATCCGCTTCACCAGTATTGATTACGCCCCTTGGCTCAACCAACAAAATCTGACATTCCTCAACTGCGCAAGGCTTGTGTTTTACACCCTTTGGAACAACATACATCTCACCAGCATTTAGCTCAACATCATAGTCTTCAAACTTAATCGTCAAACACCCTTGAATCACAATAAAAACCTCATCTGTATGGTTATGGTTATGCCAAGTGAATTCACCTTTGACCTTTACAAGTTTGAATTGATAATCATTCATCTCTGCTATTACACGAGGAGACCATAAGTCGCTAAATTTTGTAAATTTTTCAGCAAAGTTGACCTTTGACATCGGTTACACCTAATCCTCAGTAGTCGGGTCCCATCCTGAGACGTAGTTGCATTCTAATCCTCTAATCGCATCAATTTGCGAGGATATGTCTACCTCTAGAGATGCGAGGTTTTCTACAATTCTCTCAGGCTTGCTCGATTTTGGAATTGTTATGCAACCACTATCATAGCAGAACTTAATCGCAACTTGTGCAGGTGTACAACCTAATTTTTCTGCAATCGCCGCCAGTTCTGGATCATCCACTTTGTGGCCCCTAGCTAGAGGCGAATAGGCCATAATTTTGGCTCC
>DAZU01000083.1:0-1396 GCA_002507425.1 Euryarchaeota archaeon UBA53 | reverse complement strand
CTGGGCATGTAATTGGCATAGGTTTTCATTGCTTCCAAATGAGCAGGACCGTAGTTTGAAACTCCGATTGATTTTACCCATCCCTGTTCAAGGCAATATTCCATTCCTTTCCATACAGGTGCACGGTGATCGATGTTTTCAGGAGGAGCATGAACTAGATACAGGTCGATATAATCCATGTCAAGCAGCCTTAGAGACTCTTGGCAGTGGTGTAAAACCTCCTCATATCCCGTTGCGTGGCCTCTACGAAGTTTGGTTGTTATGAACAAGGATTCCCTATCAACGCCAGACTCTTTGATCGCTTGTCCTACTTCATGCTCGTTATTGTATGCTCTGGCTGTATCTATGTGAGTATAACCAGCATCTAAAGCGGTGAGAATTGAGTTTTTACATTCACCATTTGCCGGCATTAAGAATACTCCAAGTCCGAATTGTGGAATGTCATGCTCGTAATTTTTTTCTCCGTTGGGAGACATATGACTGATTCGCATAGACTACCCAATATGCGCTTGTAAAAAAAGAACTCTACATTATTCTTCTTCAGACCAAGTTTTACGCATCACCTTGCCAGCCATTTCTCCGGCCTCAAACATCTCGATATCGTGGTCTGCAATAAGGTGAGCAAGTAAGAGGTGTTTGGGAATTCCAATACCACATTCCGGGCAATTTACAACCGTAGCTGCTTTCATTCCTCTAAATTCAAGCCTGCCTTCTGGTGTCGAGAGTCTTCTTGCGGTTTTCCCCACTGTGTAGATTGCAGTAATCGCAAACATGAGTATGCAACAACCAGTTCCAATACCCGAGCCAGGAGTCTTTGGAAGTTGATCGAGTTTGATATTTTGGGTTATGGTCCCACCTGATGCCTGCAAAAGTCCAAGATTGATTGTATGCGGTGAATCTTCTCCTTTGATTCTAAGCAAAATCTCAGTCCCCTCATCTTCAGAGTCTACTTGGATGATAATTGTGAAATTACCATCCTTATCGGTTTGTTCAGTCACTCCAACCCATTGACGGCAGTTACTTTCACTGGCTGCACATTCTATCGAAATGTCTTGATGTTGAACCTTTGAGTTGTCCGAGTATGTTGCTTGACCTGTAATGATATATGTTTCAGCACTTGCTGTAAAGGAAAATAATAGCAACATGCACAAGGGCACAATTATTCTCCTCATAGCCATTCCACAAAGCATCTGCTTTTAGACTCTTGATTTACTCAGGCATTGTGGAACCATCATTATCTTTCCAAATTGAGTTCGATTAAGAGGGCCTCAGCTAGATATTTGTATTCATCAATATGGTTGTAAAGTTGTGCAGAAATTCTGATGTATCTCCCTTCTGGTGAGTGCCATGACCATACTGGAATTTGAATGCCATATTTCTCAAGCAGAATTTCATG
>DAZU01000024.1 GCA_002507425.1 Euryarchaeota archaeon UBA53 | reverse complement strand
CAATTGTAATCCTATTTTCCCATGGCAAGAGTGATATGCGTAGTGGCTAAGGAAACACCTACCCTTAGGGTAGGTGCTAGTCATGCTTGGTTTACAAGGTAAAGTTGCATTTGTTTTCGGAGTCGCAAGTGAAGACTCAATTGCTTGGTCAATTTGCCAAAAATTAGCGGAAGCGGGTGTTTCCTTATACCTTGGATATCAGAAGAGATTCATGTCGAGAGTATTTCAGCTGAAAGATAAGTTACCGCAAATAGCTGGCTTTTATCCTCTTGATGTGTCTAGTGATAAAGATACTAAGGGGTTCTTTGATGCATTTAGTAAAGAAAATCCTGGTGTAAAAGCCGACATTTTGATACATGCAATAGGATTTGCACCTAAGGAATGTTTTGACAGGCCAATATTATTTGTCGACGATGAGAGCATCAATACAGCATACACAATTTCAGCCAACTCACTTCAAAGATGTATGAAGTTTGGTCTGCCATACCTAAATCCGGGGTCCTCTACAATTACTCTTACCTATGCCGCGTCTACTAGGCACGTCCCCTCTTATGGAATCATGAGCATGGCCAAAGCTGCACTAGAGTGTTGGACTAGAGAACTTGCATGCCATTTGGGTCCAGAAGGCCATCGTGTCAATTCAATATCAAGTGGCCCTATACGGACTATTGCTGCAAGCGGTATACCCGGATTTGAGAATATATTGAATCATGTTGAATCTAATGCACCTCTAAGAAGGAATGTTACACAAAGTGATGTTGCTGGGTGCACAGTATGGCTAGCTAGCCCCCTTTCGTCTGGAGTGACGGGACAATGCATTCATGTGGATTCGGGGTATTCCATCACAATGGTTCCCCCCAGTATATTGGGTGAGTGAAAAATGACGATTACAACTGCTAACGGTAAAGAGGCAGATGGCCTTAATCAGGCACCTTTTGAACCAGTTGCCGTTATCGGAATGGCTGCTTTGATGCCTGATGCAGTTTCTATTGAGGAATTTTGGCAGAACATACTAGATGCTCATGTTTCAATAAAAGAGGTTCCAAAATATCGGTGGGATCCTGAGATTTATTGGGAAGATGGAGCGCCAGGGAACATAACTGAGGGTAAGACATATTCAAAAATCGGGGCATTCGTTGAAAACTATGAATTTGATTGGCGAAGATGGAGACAACCTCCAGGGACTTTACCTCAAATTGACCCATGCCAATTGTGGGCTGTAACAGTTTCAGCCGCAGCTATTGAGAACGCAGGATATGGAGAAGGCGGCAAAGAACTAGATAGAGCAAGAACAGGTGTAATATTTGCTAATGCGCTCGGTGGTGAAAACAGGTCAGAGTCAAACATACGGGTATTTAGCGCAGAAATGAGAAAAATAGCCATCGAAAACGGAGTTTCTCCGGCGCAAGCAGACGCTATGGTGGAAAAAATATGCGAGGGGAAACCAAGAATTGATGAAGACACAATGCCGGGCGAATTAGCTAACGTGGTTAGTGGTAGAGTTGCAAATTTACTGGACCTACAGGGGCCAAATTACTCCACAGACGCAGCATGTGCATCATCTATGGCTTCGTTACTGGATGCTTGTCGCTTACTACAAACTCGTCAAGTTGACGTGATGCTAGCAGGCGCAACAGATAGGTGCATGGAAGCACCAACATATGCGAAGTTTAGTGCAATTGGTGCATTGTCACCATCACATTCGACGCCTTTCGATGCTAAAGCGAATGGGTTTGTAATGGGTGAGGGTGCGGGCGTATTACTTCTCAAAAGATTGTCAGATGCTATTGATGACGATGACGATATCAAAGCTGTAATTCGTGGTGTTGGCGGATCGTCAGATGGAAGAGGAAAGGGAATAACAGCACCGAGTCAGCGAGGCCAAGTTCAAGCAGTAAGTAGGGCATATTCTCAGGCAGGATATGAACCTTCGACTGTTGAACTAGTAGAGGCACACGGGACTTCAACCAAGGTAGGGGATGCTACTGAACTTTCCACTCTATCCTTGCTATGGAAAGGTCTCGATGGCGGAGATCATATTGCGGTAGGTTCTGTAAAGAGCCAGATTGGTCATTTGAAAGCGGCAGCGGGGATAGCTGGAATAATGAAAGCATGCAATGCTGTTTATCACCAAACAATTCCCCCAAGTGCTGGATTTTCAGACCCAAACCCAACAGTCAAGTGGGATCAATTACCTTTCTTTGTACCTACAAAGGCAATAGATTGGCCAGAGCCCAACGGTCATCCTAGGAGAGCAGGAATCTCAGCATTTGGTTTCGGCGGGACAAACTTTCACGTTACTCTTGAAGGTTATTCTCCTGATTATCATTCCTTGTTGGTAGAGGAATGGAGGGGAAGGTGGGAAGCATATGCAGGGATTACCAATTCTGACAAGGTTGAGCCTACTCTTACCCATGACCAAATAAAACAAGTCGAGGGAGGCTTGTTACTGTTGTCAGGAGATTCTATTGGGTCTGTCAAGTCAAAATTACAATCTATCTCTTTCCAGGGTCCTAACTTTGATGATGACCCTAATGGAATAAGATTGTCATTTTGTTTACACTCAAAATGGTCTTTCAAGGTTGAAGACAGTATCCGAATGGCCCTTACAGCAACAAGTTGGTCAGAATTCGAAAAGAGAAAGAATCTGGCTATAAAATCGATTGAAGATCAAGGTAAGTGGGGCTTTCTAACAAGTCAAGGGATAATAATCAGTAATCTGCCAGCCTTCGACGAAGAGGCTAAAGTTGCTCACATGTATCCCGGACAAGGAAGTCAATATGTCGGTATGACAAATGATCTCAATACCAGATATTCAGGGGTAGGGGATGTATGGAAACAAGCAGACCTTACAATGGTTGACGTTCTAGATGGAGAAACTCTGTCATCATTTGTTTTACGTGATAATCTGAGTGATGAAGATAAGAAAATTGCTGAGCACAAATTGAAACAAACTGAATATACACAGCCTGCGATGTTGACAGCTGACCTGGCGATTGAGGCGGCTTTGAACTCACATGGGCACTTCCCAGATATGGTGGCAGGCCATAGTTTGGGAGAATATGCAGCCCTCATGTGTGCGGGAATATTAGACATGGATGGCGCTTTACGAGCATCCGCGGCCCGTGGAACCGAAATGGGAAGTGTCGAAATTGAAGATAAGGGACTAATGGCTAGTGTTACTGCACCTTATGAGCGGATAGAAGAGATACTCTCACAAACGGAGGGGTATGTGATTTCAGCGAATAAAAACTCTCCAAAAATGACGGTAATAGCCGGAGAAACAGGTCCAGTGAAAGATGCTATCTCTAGATTCGAGAATGAGGGTTTTAGTTGTGTAATTTTACCAACAAGTCACGCATTTCATTCACGCATAGTGTCACCTGCAAATGAGCCACTGAAGAGATTTTTAGGGAATTTAAAAATCAATTGGCCCAAAATACCGATTACAAGTAACGTTGATGGCGAGTGGTACCCAATGGATGATGGTACTGATTCAAAAGCGGCAATACTTTCGAAATTGGCTCCTCAAATGGCATCAAGTGTAGAATGGACTAAGCAAATACAAACCATGTTTAATTCTGGAGCTAGGATATTTATTGAGGTCGGCCCAAAAAGAGCATTGACTACTTTCGCTTCACAAATTTTAGAACAAAAAAGTGTGCTATCTCTAGCAACTAATCATCCAAAAGCAGGTGGTATTGCTACATTCCTAACCGCTTTAGGCACTTTGGCAGTAGCTGGAAGAATACCTAGTTGGCCAGATAAAAATAGTCCTCACTTAACACCGGAATTTAGAGCAGGC
>DAZU01000086.1 GCA_002507425.1 Euryarchaeota archaeon UBA53 | reverse complement strand
CTGTATCTTTTTGATTACATATTTCCCCTATCATTGATTTTCTTGAGACTCCCCAGAGTATTGAGAAAGGCGTTAATTTTCTGCTTGTTTGTAACAATCTGATATTATGATTTAGTTCCTTACCAAAACCTATACCTGGGTCGAGGTAGATTTTTTCAATAGGGTGACCGGCGTTGATTAATTGATTTGCTTTTTCTATCAAAAACCCATACACTTCACTGACAACGTTATTGTATTCTGGTTTCATCTGCATGGTCCCCGGCTCCCCTTTCATGTGCATTATACAAACATAACAACCTGTTTCAACAACTAATTTAAACATGTCAGGATTTCTTAAACCACTTACATCATTTATCATAGTAGCGCCAGATTCTAATGCTAATCTTGCAACCTCTGGGTTTCTTGTATCGACAGAAACTTTTGCAATTTTTGCCACCTCTTTAACGAGAGGAATTACACGATTTATCTCATCTTGTGTGGATACGACATCTGCTCCTGGGCGAGTTGATTCACCCCCTATATCAATCCAATCTGCGCCATCATCAACCATCTCTTTTGCTCGTAAGACACCTCCGTGCCTAGAAGATTTATGGAAAGAATCAGGGGTGGCATTGATTATACCCATAACCAAAGGCCGGGTTTTTCTCCCACCCTCTAATACTGCCATGTATGAGTGCGTATCTGCGGCAGGTTTTATGACATGTGGAGATACAGGTGTTGTCATGTCTGAAGAAATTGGGTTGTCAGATGACGGTAGTCATGGCCCTTCTTCTGAAGAGATTATGATGCCAAGTGATGAAAACCTTTCTTTTGCTGAGAGTATATTCACTAGACTAAACCCACCAACTATTAGTGCAATTCCTTCAATGATACATACTAAGGCAAAAATTGTTGGAGGTATTTTCGCAGGGTATGCTGTATTTTGGTGGCTTACTGTTTTGCAGGTAGATAATCAAACTGAATTCGAATCTATATTTTTTGGACCTAATTTTATGGCGATTACAATTATCGCACCATGTTTAGTATTCCTAGGCTCCTTGCTATCAGACTTTAGTAGAGAATTAGGGCAATTATTTGCTGGATTAGCCAGCGGAATTATGTTTGTGTTAGCGGTTCTATATACATTTGAACCGGCTATTATGGGTCTTGCTGGGGACCTAGAGATGTCGGACGCATTGTGGATGACTGCTAGGTTAGCAATTTTATGTGGAACGGTCCTTTTTGCGGCAAAATTATTCATCGATGCTTGGCTATTAGTTTGGGTAAAGAAATTTATGGAAAGCAATCCTGGTATTGATTATTCAATTTCAGATGATGCCCTAGAGTCTGAAATCAATGTTGTTTCTGAATCCGAGGCTTGAAACCTAATACCTACTCGCGGCTGTATGGTCGAGAGTTTCGATGTGCTAAGGTTAGGATATCGAAGAGGGCGTGATCCTCGTATTACAACCCATCTCGCTCTAGTTGCAAGGGCTTTAGGAGCCTCTGGTTTTTTACTTTCAGGAGATCAAGACAAAGAAATGTTTGAAAATCTCAAATCGGTAGACAAAAAATTTGGAGGAAGCGTTGAAACTACACATGTCAAAGGACTCTCTCATCTAAAAAAACACGTTGAGTCTGGTGGCGTAGCAATCCACTTGACTATGTATGGTGAACCATTTAGAAAAACAATACAAAAAATTAGAAGAGATAAGCCCATTTTAGTAGTTGTTGGCGGTTCAAAAGTCCCTAGTGATGTATTCAAAATCTGTCAACATAACGTTGCAGTTGGGAACCAACCACACTCAGAAGTTGCTGCTTTAGCTCTATTTATGGAAGCGTGGTTTGGTGATTCAGCAACAGAGAGGAATTTTGATGATGCTCGGCTAGTGATTGAAGGGGTCAACGGCGGTAAGTTAGTGCACGATAAAGATTCAAATTAATCTAAAATAAGCATATACTTACTAAATACACTAAATCCGATTGAAGTGTAAAATACTCTAGAAAATTTTTTTGTCGCGAAAAATTAGCCGCATAGCCAATGATTATGGCCCCTGTTCACCCAGCATTTTTGATGTCGGGAGATTGGTCTCAAAAAGGAGACACTTCTCTTGGTGAACGTATTGGTTTGGTTGATGCCACGGATGGCATACTTCATGGCGGTGAAATACCTGCTTTAGCAAGCGGTAATGGAGTCTTGCTGTTAGCAGATGGTAGCAGATTTACTGGCAAGTTATTTGGTGCTAAATTTTGGGGTGAGGGTGAGCTTGTTTTCACCACAGGTATGACAGGGTATCAAGAATCTCTAACAGATCCGTCATTTGCAGGCCAGGTGCTTACATTCACATATCCATTAATCGGTAACTACGGTATCCATCATGGGACTAGTGAGTCAGCAGGCGTATGGCCTCAGGGTGTCGTTGTAAGGCATGCTATGAAACATCCAGACCATAGAGATTCAGTGGCTAGCATAAGTGAGTTTCTAGCATTCCATCAAGTTCCGGGAATTGAAGAAGTAGACACACGTGCTATAACACGTAGGGTAAGAGAGCATGGGTGTGTTTTGTGTGTTTTCGGACCTTTAGAAGACGAGAATGCTTTGAGAGAACATCTGAGTAAATTGAAATCACCTGAATTGGACGACTTAGTTGATAGAGTTTCCATCAATAAATCAGTAATAGTCAATGAGGGGGCGCGCGATGCTATTGGGAATCCATTGCCAAGAATTGCAGCGATTGATTGCGGAATCAAGTATAACATTCTCCGAAGTCTATGCTGTCATTTTGAGGTAGTTTGGTGCCCTCCTGATATTACATTTGAGGAAATAAAATCTCACAATGTTGTGGCATTATTTTGCTCAAATGGGCCTGGCGACCCAGCACATCCCGGCAAGGCAACATTAGCTAGAAATACGCTAGCAGATGCAGTAAAAGCTGACATGCCTGTAATGGGAATATGTTTAGGGCACCAATTGCTTGGCTTGGCTAGTGGTTTGCAAACATACAAAATGCGGTATGGGCACAGAGGCGCAAATCAACCGTGTGTAGATTTAGAAAGTGGAAGGGTTTGGATAACCAGCCAAAATCATGGATTTGCAGTTGCAGATCCCGAGGCGGGAATGTTAGCTTCACACCCCTCAGGGCTTTGCTCCCCTATTGGAGAAAATCTTCATGGCGCCAAACCAAAAGTAAGGTTTGTTAATGCTAATGACAAAACCGTCGAAGGTTTAGATTTGGTAGATAAGTCGGTATTTACTGTTCAATTTCACCCTGAGGCATCTCCTGGTCCACATGATGCATATCCATTGTTTGCTAGATTTAGAAAGATGGTGGACAATCATTACGGGGGTGCATATTAGTGCCTCGAAGAGAAGATTTAGATACAATAATGGTTCTTGGTTCAGGACCAATAAAAATTGGCCAAGCAGCGGAATTTGATTTCTCCGGTTCCCAAGCAGTTCAGGCCTTGAGGGAAGACGGTTACAAGGTAATCCTGGTTAACTCAAATCCAGCCACAATACAAAACGATCCTGAAATGGCCGATAAGGTGTATATTGAACCGTTATTGCCCGACACAATTCGAAGGATTTTGGAAATCGAAAAACCCGACGCACTTTTAGCAGGAATGGGTGGGCAAACAGCTCTAAATATTGCTAGTGAGTTAGCACATGCAGGGATACTAGACGAGTTGGGAGTTGAGCTAATAGGTTCAGATTTAGATGCAATAGATAAAGCGGAGGACAGAGACCTATTCAATCAGGTTTGCCTTGAAATTGACCTTCCAATATCTGACGCCATTGCTTGTAATTCGATGGAAGAAGTCCTTTCGGCTGCCGATGAGATAGGAAGTTGGCCAATTCTGATTAGACCGGCGTTTACACTTGGAGGCTTAGGGGGAGGAACTGCTTGGAACACGGGAGAATTAGTCGAGATAGCAACACTAGGATTGAGAAACAGCAGGATAGGGCAGGTTCTTATTGAAGAGAGCATTTTGGGATGGCAGGAATATGAGTATGAGGTAATGAGGGATACAGCAGATAATGCCACAATTGTATGTACGATGGAAAATATTGATCCGATGGGAGTTCATACTGGCGAATCAACCGTTGTAGCACCTGTTCAGTCTTTATCGGATAAAGACCACATGCAATTAAGAGATATGTCACTCTCCCTTATCAGAAAACTCAACATCAAAGGTGGTTGTAATGTTCAATTTGCAGTCAATCAGTCGACTGGAGAAGTCCGAGTTATAGAGGTTAATCCAAGGGTTTCAAGGTCATCGGCTTTGGCTTCAAAAGCAACTGGTTATCCAATTGCGAGGATGGCTGCTAAAATTGCGGTAGGTTACACTCTTGATGAATTACCCAACCCGATTACCGGTGAGGGGACTACTGCAGCATTTGAGCCCACACTAGACTACTGTGTAGTAAAAATACCGAGATGGCCTTTCGATAAATTCAGAACCGCAGATAGAACTTTAGGGACTTCTATGAAATCAACAGGAGAGGTAATGGCTATCGGGAGATGTTTTGAGGAGGCATTTCTGAAAGCTTGGGCATCGCTTGAACAGGGTGCACCCCACCCTAGACCTCTAACAAGGGCAGATGAATCTGAGGGGGAAGGAATGCTTGAAAGAGCAAATGAGCAACTGCCAGAGAACATCCTCATCGATTGGCTAAGGATTGCTACCGACCGCAGGATGGGGGCTCTCATAGAAGCATTTAGGAGAGGATGGTCGATAGAGAAAGTTCACGAAATTACTCGCATTACTCGTTGGTTTTTGTATGGATTTGAGCGCATCGCTAAAATTGAGGATGAGATAACTAAGAGGTCTTGTCTACCAACAGATGTGTCAAGTGAAGAGTTTAGAAAATGGAAAAGCTTCGGATTTAGCGACGGACACATTGCTGATGCTTTAGCTGGCTTCCCTGCTGAAGGATTGAAAGGTTTAGCAACTAAAAGATCGGAACTATCGGTGATGAAAGCGAGGCATTCAAAGTCGGTTCACCCAATATTCAGAATGGTTGATTCCTGTGCCGCAGAATTTGCTGCAAAAACTCCTTATTATTATTCTACTTATGAGCCACAAGGTAAGAATGGTATTGATAAATTACCAAATCTCTCCACACGGCAAAAAAAACGTCAAGTGGTTATTGGTTCAGGCCCAATAAGAATTGGCCAAGGAATTGAATTTGATTATGGGTGCGTTCATGCTGTAAAAGCAATACGAGAAGCAGGAATGGATGCAGTTCTCATGAACAATAATCCGGAAACCGTTTCCACAGATTTCGACACCTCTGACCGGCTTTATTTCGAACCGTTGACTCTCGAGTATGTCACAGAGGTATTGTTGAGAGAGCATGCTCACGGAATTTTGTTACAATTTGGCGGGCAGACAGCAATTAACCTTGCTTTACCACTTGAATCGAGATTGCAGACAATGGAATTAGATTTGGAAATACTTGGGACTTCCTGCGACGCGATCGACGAGGCAAGCGATAGAGAGAGGTTCGAATCCTTCGCTAGTAGGATAGGAATTCAGATGCCAACTGGGGCTACGGGGACCAGTGCAGATGATGTTAGAAACGCAGTTAGAAAAATTGGGTTCCCAGTGCTTATTCGCCCATCATATGTTCTTGGTGGTAGAGGCATGGAAATACTTGCGAACGAAAAGCAACTTGAAGCCTACCTGAGTGAGGCATATTTAGCTCCAGATAAACCGTTACTTGTGGATGAGTATCTAGGCCATGCTATTGAGTTGGATGTCGATGCTGCATCAGATGGTAAAGATGTTTTAATTGGCGCAGTTATGGAACATTTGGAAGAGGCTGGAATACATTCAGGAGACTCTACTTGTTTTATTCCAACCCAAACAATCAATGAAAGTATGCTCGCTAAAGTTAGAGAGCAAACGCGAGCGATAGGAATTGGACTAAAAATAAAGGGATGTTACAATATACAATTTGCAATTCAAGATGATAGGCTGTATTGCTTAGAAGTTAATCCTAGAAGCAGTAGGACTGTTCCATTTGTAGCAAAAGCAACCGGGGTTCCCATGGCTAGGATTGCAGCACGAATTACTCTTGGATTTGACTTATCGCAGCAAGATATTCCAGAACCTACCCACGGTCATGTTGCGGTAAAGGCTCCCGTGTTTCCTTTCATAAAATTGCA
>DAZU01000122.1 GCA_002507425.1 Euryarchaeota archaeon UBA53 | reverse complement strand
CCGTATTCTGTTCCCAAGGTGTGGAAACAGTGAGGACAAGAAGCTACAATCTTTTTTACTCCTATTTCTTCAAATGTAGAGAGGTTGGTTTCTGCTAGCATTTGGAATAAATACTCATTTCCAGCGCGTCGTGCTGCATCTCCTGTGCAACCTTCCTGCATACCTAAAATCCCAACATCGAGCCCGGCTTCTTTCATTATTGATATTGTATCTCTTGCAACCTTCTTATTCCGTTCGTCAAATGATGCTGCGCATCCTGCGAAGTAAATGTATTCGGCAGGCTCTGCGACCTTTACATCGAGATCTGCTGCCCAATCTCCTCTCTCATGCATTGGTATACCATATGGATTTGAATCGCTCTCTAAGTTCTCAATGGTCATCATCAACGGCATTACTGTGTCCTCAACAGATTCATCAAATTCCATTCGCTCCATCATAAGATGTCGGCGTGCGTCAGTAAGTTTTGGAACATGTTCTATGTTTACAGGACAAACATCCACACAAGCATTGCAGGTTGTGCAGGCCCATATTGCTCCTTCACCAAATCTAGTGATTATATCCTCCTCTGGAGTTTCCCCGCTCAAAAGAATCGCTGAATGCTCGTTTGCATACGACCGAACATCATGAATGATTTGCATCGGATTAAGGTCCTTGCCTGAAGCATACGCTGGACACACATCTTGACAACGGGCACAGGAAGTACACGCCCACCCATCAATCAAGCTTCGCCATGTCAATTGAGTATACTGTGCTGCGCCAAACGTTTCGATATCTAGTTCCTCTAGAGGTACAGCTGTCCCATTTTCATCAACTTGTAGCGGACGCATTTTAGCCATTGGAGATGTGTCGAAGAAGAACACATTTGGAAGTGCCATGACTAAATGCATGTGCTTACTCAATGGAATCAGGAACATAAACACACAAATAGCCAACATATGCGACCAATATGCAGCGTTAACAATTGACTGTGTAATAGTAAAATTTTGAGAGACCCAATACCCTAAGGCCTCAAAAGTTGGGTGAGGCCCTTCACCTGCTTCAATAACGAACGATGTTGTGCAAATTGTCATGATTAGTAGTAGAATTACATTACCTTCCAATTGACTCTTTCCTTTCAGTTTTTCTGGCGTAAATAACACTCTTCGGTTTAATGCTAGAAAGCATCCTATCAAAGCACTCGTGTAGCCTAACTCAACCATACCATTCCAAATTGGATTGATTGCTGCTGGAAGAATATATTCACTAAATCTATTTCCGGATGCAAGGTCAAACATGTCGCTTGAAAGCATTAGGAAACCCCAAAACATCAGAACATGCATACCCCCGGCAACCGGGTCTTCCAAAACTTTTCTTTGTCCTAACCAAACGCTCCCAGTTTCTTTCAACCTTTTCGCCCATGAATCAAAGCGATTGTCTTTTGATCCAAGTAAAACCAATCTGGTCGCCTTCTGGACTTGGTAAGCAAAGAAACCAATCGATACGACCCCCATAAACAGGAGTATATACCATCCTGAAATCCCAAAATAAGAGGCTTCTAAAGGGTGCTCCATCCAACCAACCGATTTTCTATAAACCCTTTCAGTACTTGAACCCAACGGACAAGTATAACATATGCATGGGCCAAGTAACATGGCTCAAGCTAGCGCACCAGGCAAGTGTATACTGTTTGGGGAACATGCCGTTGTTTACGGTCAACCAGCAGTTGCGATTGCACTAGATCAACGTATAACCGTTAACATCAATCTTAGTAAGGACTGGCGAATCGATGGTATGCGCTTTAATTCTAGCAAGCACCCGCACATTAATGCAATATTACAACGTATATGGGAAAATGGCCCACCTCTGTCGATTAAAATAACAGGAAATATACCTCCTGCTAGCGGACTTGGCTCCTCAGCAGCTCTTTCTGTTGCAACAAGCGCTGCCCTGAGATGCGCTAGAGGAAGACAAATGGATGGGGACAGATGGCAAGAGGGATTCTCAGCCTCGAAGCTGAACAATGTATATTCTGGTCCGTGGGAAAATAAATCTGGCAGTAGGATAATTCATGGAACGAAGTCTGTTGATAATGACGAATGCGCTATATTAGCACACGCAGCCGAAGCGGAGGCTCAAGGCGGCAAAGCATCTCCACTTGACTCTAGCACTTGTTCTCATGGAGGTTGTATCGTGTTAAAGGGCCAAATCGATAAAAAACTGAATTGGCTGTATCAAAGATCACTTCACGGAGTGGACTGGGAGGTCCACTCGGTAACACCCAACATGGATAATGACGTGTGGTTAGTTATAGGTGCAACAGGAGTACATGCGCCTACAAGTCGGCAAGTTGCTAAATTAGCAAAATTGCTTGAAGATAACCCTGATAGAATGGCAGAAATAGAAACAATAGGCATTATAGCAAAAAGGGGTTTAGATGCATTGTTGTCTGGAGATGTTTATGCTGTTGGAAGAGCAATGAGTGAAAACCACCTGATTCTTCGTAATCTAGGATTATCTTGTCCAGAACTTGAAACATTAATTTCTGCTGCTGCGCCAACTTCACTGGGTGTAAAATTAACCGGTGCTGGAGGAGGGGGTTGTATGATAGCTTTGACTAAAAATCCCAAAGCGACAAGCGAGGCAATTGAACTTGCTGGGGGAAGAACCATGATTAGTCAATTTGGATCTGCTGGCCTGTCCATCGAAAACAGCGAAGATTGCCCTCTCTGGAATGTCTCTGAATAGGCACTCTTGTTTAAATAGGGGTTTATAATCGGCCCGTTTATGAACGATGAGGATCGATTAACAGTAGTTAACGTCGTTGCCAGCACAAGAGTCGCCGAGGAATTAGACCTTCCTGACATAGCAATTCAATTGAATTGTGAGTACGAACCTGAACAATTCCCAGGTGTGGTTTATCGCGTATCTGACCCCAAACTTGCCATATTAATGTTCAGGTCAGGGCGTGCTGTTTGCACTGGCGGAAAAGACGAGGATAACATCCACACAGGTATTGAGAGAATGATAAACGATTTGAGATCAGCGGGAATCACCACCTGGGACCTAAAAGATGTTGAGATTGAAGTCCAAAACATGGTTGCAACTTACGCATTACACTATCCTGAGGATTATGATGGAAATGACAAGTTTACCGGTGAACCACAGGCTGGTCAACCAAGGAAACTTAACCTAAACAACCTAACCTTCCACCTACCATTCGATAAAGTTGAGTATGAGCCAGAACAGTTCCCTGGACTTATTTATCGCCTTGATTACCCCAAGGTAGTCTGCCTAATATTTGGGTCTGGAAAGATGGTGATTACTGGAGCAAGGCACAAGGACGAAATCCTTGACGCAGTCCAGATTATTCAGGATGAGCTTGCAGACTTACTGTGATACAAATGCTGCCACTAGGGCCAAGCGAAGTTGACCCGAAAAGCATCGACCTTTGGGTAGTGTCGCATGGCGGTGTCGCATCCAATGCGATATGCGATCACTTAGAAGCTAATGGCATTAGGACTAGACCCGATAATTACGGGCTGATATGCCATAAACAACATCCTGGAACCAGTATAAATAAACCGATTTTAGTTATCCACGGTGATTATTTAGACGCCATTAGATCTATGGATCGAAGAAAGTATCTCACCGCTAATGCAGCCAAAATGTGCTTGGGAGTTAACGCTCCTGAGATACCACTTTCTCGATTCCTACAATCATTTCCTAACGACCCTATTGGGTTATCCGCTTTCCTTGAAAGTTTCAAGCGGGCAAAAAGTCAGGCAATTGACAAAGTAGCATTTTTGCGATACCCATACAGTAACAAAGAGGCCGATTCCGCATTGAAATCCATTGGAATTACCACAGATCTTACAGGGTTTAGTTTGAGAGAAAGAAAAAAGAAACTATCCCCCAGAAGCAAAGATGTCAAGGCTATTTTGGAAATATATCAAAATTTCAATTTTGAGGAGTGATTGGTGTGATTGGTTGGATTACAACCTGGGGTATTCGTTGTGGGATAGCAACTTACTCGAAATTCTTAGTTGAACAAATGGATGACATACATGTAATGTGCCAAACTGGTGAAGGAAGCGTAGAAGGAGCAGTTCCATGTTGGTCAAGAGATTCAAGGTTTTTCGAAGGTATAATTGCGCAGATTGCAGCGAAAGGGCTGGATACTATTGTCATTCAACATCAACCCGGGTTGCTTAGATTTTCATACCTAAATGAATTACTAATAAGACTTAAAGAAATGGAAGTTCAAGTGTTCATAACACTTCACAACACTAGAGACCGATCAATTATTTTTCCAAGTAAACGCATTGAAAGAGCTATTGAAGGCCTTAAGACCTGTTCAACCGTAATGGTTCATTCAAGCGCTGATGTGGACAACCTTAGGAAGCTAGGTATCGTTGAAAACGTCGTTTTGATACCCCACGGAATATATCCTCCTCCAATCAAAGGCGTAGAAACTATTGACATGAGTGGAAGAATAATGGGCACTTTTGGATTTCTTTTGCCCCATAAAGGACAGATTGAGTTGCTTGAAGCGTTTGAGAGGCTACCTGGCTGGGATAAACTACTGATGCTATGTGCCACTAGAGATGGAAGTAAAAATATGGAAAAAAAATTGACTAACATGATTGAGTCCAAGGGGTTGCAAGAAAAGGTGGACTTTGTTACTGATTTTATTGATGATGAAGTTGCAATTGCAACATTAGCGAAATGTGAGTTGTTGATTTTCCCTTATCAAAATACCAAAGAATCAGCCTCAGGTGCTGTAAGAATGGGAGTTGCTGCAGGAGTCCCAATAGCCGTGTCTCCTATCCCAATTTTTGATGACATCAAAGGCGCAATTAAACTCCGTGGTAGATCTGTTGAAGACATTGTTGCAACGGTCTCTATGACTACCCAGGATGACCTCGATAAGTGTAGAGATTCAATGATTGAATTAAGAGATTCCACGCAATGGTCAAAAATTGCTGAAATTATTCAAGACCGACTCAAATAATCAATAATCTGATCTGCGGCTGATTCAACACTAGTTTGTGTCGTATCGATTCTTATTTCAGGGTTTTCTGGTACCTCGTAAGGGCTAGAAATACCAGTGAAATTAGGTAATTTCCCTGCTCTAGCCTTTGCATATAGCCCTTTTACATCTCTGGATTCACAAATCTCGAGAGGCGTATCAACGAATATCTCGACAAATTCTCCCTCATCCATCATATTGCGGACCATCTCTCTTTCATATGAGAATGGAGATATGAATGACGAGATACAGATTAATCCAGCCTCAACCATCAATTTGGATGTTTCACCAACCCTTCGTATATTTTCCACACGATCAGCTTTTGTGAAACCAAGATCTCTATTCAATCCGTGTCGAATGTTATCTCCATCTAAGGTAATGGTATGACGACCAAGTGATTGTAATTTCTTTTCTAGCACGTTAGCAATAGAGGATTTACCCGAGCCTGACAGTCCTGTGAACCATATCAATCTGGCCGTTTGGCTTTTCTGATTTGCACGACTTTCTTTAGTTACATCCATTGTTTGCCAGTGTATATTCTCCGACCTCCTCAGTGCAAAATCAATGAATCCCATTCCAACTGTGTTGTTAGATATCCTATCAATTATTATGAATCCACCCATCACAGGATCGTCTTCGTATGAATCAAAAGCGATACGTCTTGCTAGGGAGATATTGCAAACTCCGATTTCATTCATATCGAGAACAGT
>DAZU01000121.1:12117-12430 GCA_002507425.1 Euryarchaeota archaeon UBA53 | reverse complement strand
TTATTCGCTTCTGTATTGTTTGTCAAGTCATCACTTGATTGATTATTCGAGTCTGACAGATTCTGTGAGTCCTCACTTTGTAATAGGATTGTGACAGAATTACTTGGAATGCTCAAAGAACCCTCATCATGACTAGCACTACCAAAAATGACGTGATCAAATGTTGTTTCAAATTGACTATCAGCACCCCGATTTAGAACTACTAAGACACTCTCCTCAGCAGTTGACATCTGGTATGCTAAGATATCGTTTTCAACGTAATGAGTACTGTAGAGTCCGCTATTTAGTGCAGCATATTCACCACGAATCTTAG
>DAZU01000121.1:629-11717 GCA_002507425.1 Euryarchaeota archaeon UBA53 | reverse complement strand
CGGTTGTCAGGATCAGCTCCTCCGTGTTGTCCAAACTCGTCGCCCATATACAGCATTGGAGCTCCAGGGGTTGTCAATAGCCATGCAATTCCCTGTCTGGCGCCATCATAAGCAGAATCGGGAGGCGTAGAAGGAAGGTTTTGTTCCTGCCATTGGTTCCACTGACTTCCGTCATTTACTATTCTTGAAATATATCGTGGGGAATCATGACTTCCCAAATAAGGCACCATGACTGCTCCCTCAACATACTGGTCCTGACTACGATTTGTCCAATAGTCTAGATGTATGTAATTCATGTTACCAGTTGTGAAAACATTGTCAACAACTGCATGATATAGAACAAAATCTGCTTGGCCGTCCAGAGCATTTTCACCGATGTATCGATTGATCATTCCATAATCTTCAGAATTATCTTCCAGCGAGTGTCCCGACCACCCCATTGCTGTCTCCCCTTTTAGATAGAAATCATTGCCCGTAGCCTCGAATCTTTCGTTTATTCTTGTAGCCAGGTTTGTTATTGCATAATCATCAACATGCTTCACAGCATCAATTCTTAATCCGTCTAAATCAAATGTCTCAGCCCACCACAGTGCATCGGATATTATCTGTTCACTAGCGGCTCTATTCTTCCAATCAACATCTGGCATGTATTCCATGAATAAGCAGTCTAACCTACGCTGCGTCCAATCGCAAAACTCTGTTCCACAAATACAACCTTGGTTGAACCATTCAGGATTTTCAATGGCATAAACATGGTCCTCATGAACGTGATTAATCACGAAATCTGCCATTACTCTAATCCCCGCATGGTGAGCTGCATCAATCATCTCATGGAGCGCTTGCTCTCCACCGAACCTAGGGTCGACTTGTCTTGGTTCAACAGGCCAGTAACCGTGGTATCCTGAAACCTCATGATAACCATCTCCGGCTATGTATTTTGTAGTCGGATTTGTGTTGAATGGAGAGACCCACAGAGCATTAATGCCGATATCATTGAAGTAGCCAGATTGAATCATTTGTGTAATGCCTTCCAAATCTCCTCCCATCCAATCAGCCTCTTCTTCGGCTCCAGTTGGAAGGCCATCGTTAGTCGAATTACCGTTTACGAATCTGTCTGTCATTATCATGTAAATTACAGCCTCATCCCACGAAAAATCAGAATTTGGCCCAGTCCAGAATACGGCTAAAGACTCTCTTCCATCTGCACTCAACTCAATGCTGTGTTTCCCATCCTCAAGCAATGAAAGGTCTAATTCCCAATTGTCTCCAATTCTTTGAAATTCAAAATTTTGATTTGGATTCTCAACACTGGAAACAATTAGCTTATCATCTGTCAAATGATGGGAAAGATGTTGCTTTTCTCCAACTCTTACCACCGAATTTTCTATACCATCACAGTATCCTCTATACGAGTTTTCTGGGTCAAAAGTATAATTTCCATCGACTAAAAATTTGTAACAATAAAGACCAGCATCCAGTTGGACGGTTGTTGACCAAACACCTCCCGATTCTGTCATTGGAATTGTCTGATCCCAATCCCACTCACCCTTCAATTCTACCGATTCTGCATTTCCAGCCCAAATGAATAGTGTGTTTCCCTCATCATCACCATGTGCACTAGGCAGACACATTAGAAGTAATAGTGAAACAATGAAAACCGACTTCCTCATTTTATCAACTCTTGAATAAGTTATCCGCAGTCTCCTTTATTTCGTTTAGATGTCTGACAAGGAATCCCTTGACAAACTCATTTGCTGGATTGTGGTAAGCTTCCATTGGTTCACAATGCTGTTGCAATTCACCTCTATCCAAAATTGCTATTCTATCTGCGAGTGTCATAGCTTCAATTTGGTCGTGAGTGACATATATCGTGGTGCAGCCTAACTCTTCGTGAAGCCTCCTGATCTCTCCTCGCATTTGGTGTCTTAACTCTGCATCTAAATTTGAAAGCGGTTCGTCCATTAAAAGTACTTTAGGACGTTTGATTAGAGCCCGACCAAGTGCAACCCTTTGCCTTTGACCGCCTGACAACTCCTTTGGCTGTTTCAGTAATTCAGAGGTCAAACCAAGCATATCCGCCATTTCCTCTACCCTTATTTTGATATCCTCATTGGAGATTTTATTTTCTCCTTTTAATCTCTTCAGTCCAAAAGAAAGATTTTCGGCTATGTTCATGTGTGGGTATAGTGCGTATGATTGGAAAACCATTCCAAGTCCTCTAGCTCCGGGAGGAAGATCATTTACCCTTACCCCGTCAATTTTTATTTCACCTAAGCTGATGTCCTCAAGACCTGCCAACATTCTCAAAGTTGTTGACTTTCCACACCCAGAAGGTCCCAAGAGAACCAAGAATTCACCATCTGCTATCTCTAAATTAAGATTGGAAACCGCCTTAGTTCCGTCATCAAAAATTTTGTCAACATTCTCATAACTTACCGTTACCATAGGATCACCCCTTAACTCCTCCAGCAGATAATCCCTCAATAAGGAATCTTTGGAATAGGATAAACAGAAGGACAACCGGTATGCTCACCAAAATACTTGCTGCTGCGAAATCTCCCCAAGATTGGCTGGTGGAAGAAATCATAGATGCAAGCCCAACAGGCAATGTATACATGTCGTTTGAGGAATTAAAGGTGAGAGCTAGCAAGAACTCGTTCCATGCAGCGAGGAAAGAAAATAATGCCGTTACTGCTACCGCTGGCAAAGATAAAGGAAGGATTATCTCTACAAATATCTCAAACCTACTACAACCATCCAAAAGTGCTGCTTCTTCTAACTCAATAGGAACTGTATCAAAGAACCCTTTTAGCATCCAGACGCACAACGGTAGAGCAGTCACGCTGTAAGCCAATATCAACCCAAGATGACTATCAAGTAGCCCTAAAGATTTCATTACCATGAAGTAAGGAACAAGAATGATAATCCCAGGAAACATTTGAACCAGTAGGAACGCAAACATTGCGGGATTTCTCCCACTAAATTTGAATCTAGAAAACCCGTAAGCAGCAGGTATTGCCAAGCCTAGTCCTGCAATAGTTGTTCCAACTGAAACTATTAGTGAATTTTTCATCCATACTGGAAACTGATCTCCTCCTAGGACTTTTGTAAAGTGTTCTGTTGAGAAAGAATCTCCAATTGGTCCTCCAAGCGCATTTCCTGGCGAGATTGAAATGTCTAGTATCCATATTACTGGCAGCAAAACTATGAACGCAAAGTGAAGCAGTATTATGTGCTTACCAAATCTTTGATATGAGCCTTGAAATCTTTTATTCCTAGCCAGCCCAAATTCTACTCGTTCTATTGATAATTGATTATTATTCCAATCGGAAACGCTTGGCGAAGAAATCCAATAAATCGATATTAATCCTGGAATGATTAACCACAATTCCATCCAAATAATGAATCCAATTGGTTGGGATAAAATTGAAACTGTCCCAATTAACGAAACTATTCCCGCCATAGCAAGTGAAGCATCCCTTTTCCAAGGTTTTGAAGCCTCTGGAAGACTTAACGTAAGGATAGTTAGCGCTAAGATACCTGAAAGTGATAACACAATCCCGCTATCTCTCAAAACATCGAAAGTCAGTAAGAATATATTGACTACAATAGCTATTCTTAACCAAGTATTGAGAACACTAATTTCCAAAGGAACATACCAATCCCTCATTGTTTTTTCAGCATTCATGATACTGCCTCCATTGCATTGGTTTGTTTCATGTAAAACCAAGAGAATACTAGCAACATTGCAAATATCACAACAGACCATGCAGCCGCTAAGCCATATTTCCCGTCTATGAAAGCGACATCGTAGACATAAGTGATCAAAATATCTGTCGAGCCTGGACCATAAGTGAGGTTTGGACCACCATCTGTCATCAGGTAGATTACATTGAACATATTGAATGTCCAAATAAATCCAAGCAATGACAAGGGAACTATCGCACTTTTCAGATTTGGTAATGTGAGGTGACGGAACTGATCCCAACCACTTACGCCATCAACTTCAGCAGCCTCATACATCTCACGAGGTATTGATTGTAAAGCCCCTGATAGTGACATCATCATAAATGGCACTCCTAACCAGATATTTACCAAAATGACAACAACTTGAGCCCCACTTGGGTCAGCAAGTAAGTTGAGATCTGTCCCTAGCAAATTATTCAATAGACCACTAGGCTCGAAAATACCTCTCCAGATAAGGACTGAGATATACGAAGGTATCGCCCAAGGAAGAAGCATTATTGTTCTATATGCTGTCCTTCCGCGTAGTCTTTTATCATTCAGAATTACTGCTAGAAAAAGTCCGATTGTTATGTGTGCAACCACGTTAGAAACTGTCCAAATAAGTGTAAAGATTGTCACTTTTAGAAAGCCATCAGCGGTAAACACATCTAAGAAATTACTCAATCCTATGAGGGACTCATCACCTAGACGAACAACACTGGCATTTGTCAAAGATAAATAAAATCCGTAAAATACCGGATAAAAAGTTAGAACTGCAAGAGCGATTAATGCTGGAGCAATGTAAAATTGCGCATTTTTTGAGGACGACTTTTTCTTATCTACCGCTACACCATATGACAGAAGAGCAATTAGAGATACAACTATGCTACCTACTGCGAACAAGACTCCACTTGTTCCTCTTTTTTCTGGCAATATGTCTTCAACACCAGAGGTTGCGAAAACCTCGAATACCTGTCCGTTAGAATCATTGACAGTAATGTGGTGTTCTTTATTTGGAATCATGCCTGTTAGTGGGCAAAGATAGGTGATTTCATCTGAATAACTATCTAAACACCCTGTGTAAACATCACTTTCTGATACCCCTTTTTTCACAATACTGTGTAATTCATTATCAACAAATATCGAATGATTACCCTCCCCTAGAGAAAACTCAATTTCGATAGTTCTGTATCCCTCTATCAAAGGTAGTGGCTGGGATAATTCCGCACTTGCAATAGTATTCAACATCTCATTTTTTGCCATTTCTAGCGCACTCTGTGCATCTGAGCTACCAGTGTACACCTGTTCTAATGCAGGAGGTATAACATCGTAAAATTTGGACATCCCTAGGGTTGTAGGTGCTGGTGTGCCGAGTTCGGCTTGTTGGAAAAATCCGGTAATTACGGGGTCTGCTAAGATATCCAAATCCTCTCTCAGACTTAGGGAGGTTGGCATAGTATATGTCTCCAAAGCAAATTTCTTTTGCACCTCTTCGCTTGAAAGATATAGAGCTAAATCTGTGGCAGCCACTTTTTGCGGGCTTTGTTTTGACACTGCCCAACCCTTGTATGCTACTAACGGGGATAGATGATCGCCGTTTGAACTAATTCTAGGAAGTAAGGCTTGCCCCAAGTCGGTAATTCCCTTGCCGTATCTTGCCCAATTCCATGGCCCATCAATTATCATCCCAGACTCCCATGCCTCAAATGAATCTTCCATCGCAATTTTTTGCGTCCCGGGTGGAATAATCTCATGCTCGAGTTCTAAGTCCATGACCCATTGAAGTGATTCAGCAGAGCGCCCTTCATCGAATGTCGGGTTTCCATCTTCATCGAATAATTCGCCTCCAAATCCACCGAGAAATGGAAGCCACCAGTATGCAGACTTTACAGGAAACTGAAGACCAACCTGCTCACCAGTTGTCATCAAGTCGTCTATTGTCCAGTTCGCATTAGGCTCTTCAATTCCGTCAAACAATGCTTTATTGTAAATCAAAGATAAACAATCAAAACTTGCTGGAATTGCGTATAGTGATTCTCCATAGCGCATTGAATCCATTGCAATCGGGTCATACAGATTTCGTTGCTGTGGCGTAATGTGCGGGCGAAGATCTTCAAACAAAGGATAACCATCGACTCTGGTCTCTCCAAATTTACCCAAAGAATCTGAAGAGACTCTCAAGAGGTCAGGAGCCTCCCCTCCCTGCGCCGCAATTTGGAATTGCTGATCAGAATCATCGTATGGCTTATTTGTTACTTTAACATCAATTCCAGTATCCAAAGAAAAATCATTAACAGCCTCTAAGAAGACCTCCTCTTCCATGCTATCGACTGTAAATGTATACCAAACCTCAAGTGAAATAGTATCGTTATTTGACTGCTCTGATTCCTCACCCGAACCTCCCATACATCCTGGTAGGATGAACAAAAGGACGAGCACTAGACTGCGCAGGCGCATGGTCTAGACAAATCAAATACCCATATCAATTATTACGTGTATCGCATTAAGAACTTGGAAACCCACGATATCATCATTATAGACAAGAAGGAAGCAATAGCATACCTAGCCCATGGCCGTTTGGGTTTAGGAGGCGGGAAAGGGTCAATGCCCATTTCAATAGCTTTGGCCAGCATCTCAAGATCTTCTTCGATAGTGACCATGTTTAACCCAAATCATGTAATCACTTCAAAATATGTATCGATTAGCGCCCATATGGCCGAAGAGGGTGGCAACCATGCTTTACCAAATCTGCAGGTCAAGCCACCTAGACCCTCTGCGACATTGATGATAACCAGAGACGGAGATGACGGAGTCGAGGTTTTGCTAGGGAAAAGAAGCGAGTCAATGCTAGCATTTCCCGGATATTATGCGTTTCCCGGCGGCGGTGTCTCTCGTGTGGACAAAACTGCAAGTGAGGTTCTAAACATTTCAGTTCAGCATTGTGCAATACTCAGAGAAGTGGTGGAAGAGTTAGGTTTAGCTCCAGAAAAAGGTAGGATGATTTCTGTTGATGATGATTTTAGAAAAATGGTTGTAGAGGATAAGTCAAATTGGTTCCCACTTGCAATGGATGGAGATATTCCGATAGATACAGATGGTATTAGGATAATTTCAACCCGAACTACGCCACCATTTGGGCCTATGCGATTTGAGAATACCTTCCTCCACATACATTCACATCAACACGATGAATACTCACTGGTGGGCCAAACTGAATTCGAAGATGCAAGATGGATGAGACCTTGTGATATTATTGGTGCTTGGCAGAACAACGTCATAAAAGTAGCACCTCCAGTAGTCACTCTTCTCATGGAAGTGGTAAGATGTTTGAATCTTACTAACCAAGACATGACAAAAGTCGCAATTGATTTAGAGGCTAGAAAACCAGAAAGGAGATCTATTTTATTCGCTCACGGAGTTCAAGTTATACCCATCAAAACCGCAACTCTCCCGCCCGCTAACTACACCAATTGCTACCTTGTAGGGGACCCTAATGGCGATTTCATAATCGTAGATCCTGCTTTCAGACACAGAGAAGGTATGGAAGAGATTAGAGACGCTGTCACAAAGCGTCCGGGGAATCCAATAGCTGTTTTTTACACTCACAGTCATCCAGATCACTTAGCAGACCCCGGCCTGCTGAAGGAGGCGTTTGACATCCCAATATGGTCTGCTTCAAACACGGCTAATCGCATACTAAGGGACGGTGAAATTTTGGAACTGGGAAATCAGTCATGGGAAGTTCTGCACACACCCGGGCACCATCCTGAACATCTCTGTTTAATCTCTGAAAGTGGATTGATAGCAGGAGATATGGTTGCAGGAATAGGAACTATACTTGTAAGGCCTGGAGAAGGAGAAATGGTCACTTATATAGAACAACTAAAGAGACTTAGAGACCTTGACCCACATCTTATTTTCCCATCACATGGTCCTGTTATTGCGTTACCTGAAAAAAAATTAACTCACTATATCGAACATAGGTCCTCAAGACATGAAAAGGTGTTAAGGGCTGTCGAAGCTGGAAACAAAACTATCGAAGATATCGCATCAGTTGCATATGCTGATACCCCGAATGCCCATCCAAGATTAGCAATCGACCAGACACTCTCCCACCTACTTTCACATGAAAAAAGTGGATATGTAAAAAATATTGACGGCGGTTGGGTGAGAGCTTGAAGAGTGTAATGAGTGGTCTTGATTTGAGAGCAATTGCTCAAGAATTAGAGGTCATGGTAGGGTCTCATTGCAAAAAATGTTACCAGCCACATTATGAGCAAGTAGTTCTTCGCTTAAGGTCAAAAGATGGTGGAAATACCGACCTTGTTTTAGTTAGAGGGAAGCGTGTTTACACTAGTAAAAGAGACAGGCCTATGCCGCAATACCCTGCCCCTTTTGCCATGGTACTTAGAAAGTCATTAACCAATGCAAGATTGAAAGCAATCGACCAAATTGGGTTTGATAGAGTTCTGAGGTTTGTGTTTGAAAATTCACACGGAAGATTCCATCTTTATGTCGAAGTTTTCAGAGATGGGAACATAATTCTAACAGACGGTGATGATACAATCATACAACCCCTGACACACGCAAGTTATGCGGATAGAACCCTAAAACGAGGCATCATTTACAACCCTCCACCAGCAGCGGAGAATCCCTATGATTTGAATTTTGAATCATTTAAAGATTTGATGAATTCAAGTGATAGAAATCTTGGTAGAACTCTTGGAGGGGTGCTTAATCTTGGGGCGGGTGTGTCTGCTGCGGTCTGCGCAGATTCTGGAAACAACCCCGAAGCCGACATTCATGAAGTTGATTTGACAAAAGTTTGGGATTCCTTGAATCTTCTACTTCACGGAGAATGGAAAGGATATTTATTCAAAAATGAAGGAGAATATGAACAGGCATGGCCAGTCAGACTGCCCACGTTAGAGCATAAGGAATGTATAGAATACCAAACTATGTCTCAAGCAGTTGATGAGTGGCTTGGCCCTCACGACGCCCATGCTTTAGCTAGAAGGGAAGCAGAGGCATTGGATGTAGCTGCGCCGGGAAGGGGCCATTCAACAGATGTAGAAAGGTTGGAAAGGCGGTTGTCACAACAAAACAAATCACTTCAAGGTTTTTCTGAGAAAGTAAAAAAACAGCAAGAAATAGGCCATTTGATTCAAAATAATTGGTCACATGTTGAAGATTTACTCAACCAAGTTTCAGATGCGGTAAAAGATATAGGTTGGAGCAGTGTTAAGAAATCTGCCAAACAAATTCAATGGATAAAATCTGTAAACCCTGCTGAAAGGTCATTCTTAGCTTTGATGCCAAACGAAAACGGAGAGCCCGAAAAAGAGGTCTCTCTGTTCCTAGATCAAACTGTTCATCAAAATGCTCAGCGGTATTTCGATGCAGGTCGAAAGCAGAAGGATAAGTCGGCAGGTGCAATAAGTGCACTGGAGGACACAAAATTACAACTTGCGAGAGCGAAGAAAAAACAAGCTAAAAGAGAGGCCAGCGGACAAATTGCCCGTGTTAAGAGAGCGAAAAGGTTGTGGTTTGAAAATCAAAAATGGTCTATTTTACCCGGTGGTCACTTGATTATTGGAGGAAGAGATGCAAAGGGTAACGACTCAATTGTCAAAAAGCACCTTTCACTTGGTGACAGGTATCTTCATGCAGACATGCACGGAGCACCTTCATGCTCTTTGAGAAGTAATCAGGGATTTATCACGGATGTACAACCCCCGCCCCACATACCAGAAGACATGCCTGCGTTCAGACTTGTTGACAAACTCGATTCAGAGTTAGATGATGAGGTTACTGAATTAGCAGCAACACTAGCACTAGCTTGGAGTCGCGCATGGAACGGAGGAGGTGCTCATGGAACTGTTTTTTGGGTTAAGCCAGGGCAGGTATCAAAGTCTGCGGAGACTGGTGAATATGTTGGAAAGGGCGCCTTCGTCATTAGAGGACAAAGAACATGGTACAAAGACATAGACTTGAAACTCGGATTGGGTCTTGTAGCTATCAATGGCATTCCCTTGCTAATGGCTTCTACTGCAGATTTTATTTCCAGTATTTGCTCAAGGTATGCAATAATCACACCGGGAATTGAAAAGAAAGAACAAATCGCTAACAAAATCTACAAATCGACCGGATTGTCGGTTGATGACATCCTACCGGTAATTCCTGGAAACTGCCAGATTGTAGAGGATTCAAGTTTAATCAACTTCAAAAAAACTGATTGATGAAACTAGCAACAATCTTCTATTTTCATTGGAGCAGTGATGAAAGAAACTTTGTCTACGTTGTGAGTATTACTCAACTGCTCGAATACTTGTTTTACGTGTATCGCTTTACCTTTTACATGAATGACATCAACACACGAATGGCATGAATGCCCAAGCCGGCTACTGTGGTGATAAGCAGCAACTTCGATTGAATCCGTACGACTTACCATCAGTTTCTGTTCACTTCCGTGTTCATAATGGATGATCAAGTGTCCTTCAACTTCGACGTCCTCGTCCATACTGTTTAATTCTCCTCTTTGTCGATGTTCGGCGAAAAACAGTGCCGCATCTCTGAGGAATTTGCTTCTGTTGTTGTAACCAGAATTTTGTATAAGTGATTCTAGCTGTCCGCTGAAATCATTATCTGAACTGAACGAAATAATTTTGCTCATAAACGGGCCACTGTGCTCTGTGTAATAATAATAACCGGAACGCATATTAATAGCATTGATTAAATAGTTATTAGTTGGCGCCGAGGCATGCGAACTAATTGGCATAAGGCCTTGCTTGTGAGTTTTGTTTTGATAATGTCCAGTCTTGCTGGATGTTTGGGCTCTGATGAAGAGAGTACTGAAGACAACAACGACGCAACAATTGACGACGGAACGAACAACACAACAATTAGTGGTCCATACGGAAACGTCATGGTATCCACATATCACGTAGGAGAAATCGTAAAAGCAATCGGTGGCGATACACTGAACGTGGATTACATGAGTCTGGACAACATTCCTGTCCACGATTATGAACCATCAGCCTCTGATATAATCAGACTGTCGCAAACCGACCTGTTCTTCTATCACGGACTCGGTCTAGAACCTTGGGTTGATGACACTCTGTCCAGCATGGGGTCGGATGCACCTGCTGCTTACATGACACATGCTCTACCCACCGGTGAGGAGGATTTGAATTACGAGGACATGCTTGTTTCAGATCTGTGTGAAATACTTGCCGAAGGTCCGTTTGAAACCTTGGACCTAACAATGACAGACGAAGAACTCCAAGAAATGCACGCAGAATACGTCGCATATGCACTTGAAGCCGCCGAACATGACGAGGAAGGACATGATGACCACGGAGA
>DAZU01000121.1:0-247 GCA_002507425.1 Euryarchaeota archaeon UBA53 | reverse complement strand
ATGACCATGGAGACGAAGACGGACCTGATGACCACGATGACCATGATGGACACGATGACCATGAAGGTCACGACCACATCGCAGCTGAAGAAACACTAGCTGGTAACGACGTATGTCCAGCTGACACAGTCATTAGCGTATTCCACCTAGAAGAAGGCGAATACATAGTAGAGTTCGAGAGCGAGCACCACGATGAAGACTTCAACTTAGCTGTGTTGAAGATGCTCGGAGGACACGCTCACCATCA
>DAZU01000057.1 GCA_002507425.1 Euryarchaeota archaeon UBA53 | reverse complement strand
AGTTCGAGTGATGGTGAGGTAGTGATATTATTTGGCGGTTTAACTATATTCATCGCAATATTGTTATTCGTGATTAATGTAAACAAAAAGTCTGGTGAAAAGTCATCTTTCGAAATACGGGAAATCCTGGCTTCCGGAGAGCGAGATAGTGAGGAATCAAGTCACGAGGAAATCGATGACAATACTCCGAAGAGTATAGTAATAAATCTACGTGAATTATAATTACTACTTTATGGAAATTTACTTTTTGTCTTAAGACCCATTATCACTCTGCGGTACTATTTCAGTAATGTTTGAGTTCTTTTTGATAGATGCATCAGTTACAAGACCCTCGTTATACTCTTGTTCAAGTTGCCGAATTATCTTGTCATTTAGTCCATATGCAGATGCAACCGTTGTTAGGAGTTTTCTCTCTTCTTCAGTTATTATTTGATCTTCCATTGCGGTGGCATATGCCTCCAAATATGCTAACTCCTCCATTGTGTGGCTGGATGGTATGAACTTGCTTGATATTGTGTCCAAGAGTCCCAAAATAGGCTTGCGAATGATTAGTAAAGCCACACCGACCATTACTCCTCCAGCCATTCCATACCCAATTAGACTCTCCATTGCTTCGCTACCTATAACGAAGGCTACAAGACCGATACCAGTAAATACCGCTGTTCTAAATGTTTTTCTTAGGTTATTATCTATACCAAATACGGTATCTTTCAGCGTTGCGTGAACAAACATCATACACTCAAATGCAATTGCAACAGGAGTCACTGCAAATCCGAAGGTCCACAGGAAATATTTGATTCGATCAGAAAAGTCTGGGTCTCCATATCTCCATACGACTTCTTCAATAAATGTAACCTGACCACCATGTAAGAAGAATATGAATAATGTTAAACCCAACCAAAATAATAGACCAATTACTTTACCTAAAAACCCGATGTAAAGGGATCTAGAGGTGAGGCTTTTACTTATGTCAGGATTGTCTCCTTCTAGATGTGATTTTATCGACGACCGGATAAATAACAAAGCAACTAAAGATACAACCGGTGAGCCTAATACAATTAGCCACAATCCAGACGGCTGGTCAGACATTGTTGTTTCAAATGTTGCTGTGCAGGGGCCAAGATCATCCACAACATCGTCCATCCATGGCTGATGTTCACCAAACCATATGTCTAGTTCTGCTTTTTCAGCCCCATCTTCACAGATTACCCAGGTAGCGTTATCAACATTAAATTCAGGTATCGTTCTAATTAGCAACCATATCAAAACTCCGAGTATGGGAGCAACATACCAAGCGTGTTTTTTGAAAAAGGGTCTGTGCATAAAACTTAGTCGATTTAACCGGTAATACATTGGAATGCACAAATACAATATCATCGCAATGATGTGTGCAGTGAAGAAAACATCTATTGTCCAATGCCATAGAATGTCTTGTAGGCCTTCATACCTTCTGATATACAATATCCCGCTTGAGAGTAAAAAGGATGCTTTTATGCCTTCACAGAATAACAAGATAGACATGAATTTGTTCTCAAACCCTTTGGTATTAGCTCGCCAAATGAGTGCGCTCAAACCAACGCACCACAATAGGATTAGAACTGAAATCCATGCTACAATCATGCGGAATCCAAAGAGGCTTTGCGCGCTGAAAGCATCAGCATAAAACTCTCCAGCAGTCAGCATGATTGCTGTTTTATAAATACATTTAATTGATTTTGGGGTAAAGATTGATTTCTAATAATGTTAATTCCCTTAGCCTTTGAGTTTTAATCACCTTCAAATTTTAATTCAATGGTTCAGGAGTGTCCTCTTCCTCAGACAAACCGACATCAACCGTTTTTTGAGCATCCTCTTCTTGCAATCTTGCATTATACTCCTCCTCTAGTTGGTTGACTATCTTTTCATTCAGCCCATAAGCAGTAGCAACTGTTGTTAGAAGCTTCCTCTCTTCGTCAGTAATAATACGATCTTCCATTGCAGTGGCATAGGCTTCCAAGTATGCAGTTTCCTCTTCTGTGTGAGTGGATGGAATAAATCGTGTTGATGCTTTATCGATTATGATTAGAATCGGTTTTCTGACAGCAAGTAAGGAGACCCCAACAAAGACGCCACCCGCAGCACCATAACCTATCACGCTTTCCATCAACTCGCTACCTATGATGAAAGAAATAACTCCTATACCAGTGAAAACGGCAGTAGAGAATGTTTTTCTTAGGTTGTTATCAATACCAAATACGGTGTCTTTTAGAGTGGCATGCACAAACATCATAGCTTCAAATGCAATCGCTGCTGGTGTAATAGTTAGCGAAAATATCCACAGGAAATACAACATCCTTTCCGTAAAGTCGGGATTTCCATATCTCCATAGGGTTTCATCAACGAAGGTCACTTGATCGCCGTTTACTGCGGAAATGAATATCAACAGACCAAGCCAGAACAGTAAAAGGATAACTTTGCCCAAGAATCCAATGTATAGGGACCTTGATGTAAGACTTTTACTGAAGTCTGGATTATCCCCTTCGTTGTAGGATTTTATAGATGAACGTATGAATAAAAGTGCTAGTAAAGATACGAGAGGTGACCCTAAGGCAATTAACCACAACCCGGGTGGTTGAGTTGTAATAGTGGCCTCAAAGTTTGCAGCACATCCTCCCTCTTCGTTGAACTTGTCGATTTCTTCGTTCATCCAATCCTGCTCTTCACCGAACCATATGTCTAATTCCGCATCCTTACCTTCCTCACAAACAATCCATGTCGCATCTGAAACGTAAAAAAATGGTAAAGTCCTGATAAGGAACCAAATCGTGATACCCAAAGCTGGTGCAATATACCATGCGTGCTTTTTTATTGCTTGCTTGTTCATAAAACTCAATCTATTTAGACGATAATATATTGGTATGCAAAGATACATTATTACCGCTGTAATGTGAGCCATAAAGAATACATCGATTGTCCAATGCCAAAGAATATCTTGGAGCCATTCATATCTTCTAATGTAAGGGGTAAGTTGGGCTATAATGAAGGATGCTTTTATTCCTTCACAGACCAATAATACGGACATAAATTTATTTTCATATCCTTTGGAATTTGCTCTCCAAACTAGGGCACTCAATCCTAGACAGTATAGGAGTATTAGGAGAGAACTTGCAGAAATAATCATTCTGAATCCGAACAGACTTTCAGCATTGAAAGCATCAACATAATACTCTCTTACTGTTCTCATGTTGGGGCTTAACAAGGTAGGTTTAATTGGTTTTATGGTTAAATTTGGAAAATCAAATATTAAATTTTGTTACAATATTGGTTATGGAATATTATTTTTTAATCTCGATTCTCGTTGTCCTTGAGTCAATTCTTAACTGTACTAATCCTTCTCTCCAACCTAACTCAGCGGAAGTCAACTTGACCTTTTTTCCAGGAATCAATGATAACATTGTGCTATTTATGGCTGAACCAAAGGCAACCACTTCTGCAACACTTTCTCCATCCCACAGGTGGAAGGATAGCATTGACCATGGTCTGCCATCAGCCCTTTTTCCACTTCTTTTTGAACAGGATAATACAACTCCCTCTACATTTGCCTTTGTCCTAAGCATTCCCATTCTTGTGAGTTGACAGTCTGAATCTATCTCGATTGATGAACTATCATCAAGGTAAAGTCTTGGTTGACCCCTCCATACTCCTGGTAGAGCACCTACAACAACAACATTCTCTTTGGGTGAGTCATGCATGGATGGATAAGAGCCCGGCTGGGATTCTTCAAGTGTAACCATTTTGTCTCCCGACTTTATCATAGCACCTAGAACCATTTCCCCATAATGGTTTGGTAAAGGCCCCCATGCAGCTTGTAATTTACCGCTTACATTAACTCTTGAAGGTATTGAGGATATTTTCTCAGCAGGAGCTGTTATGGAAGGAATTTCATATGGTAAATCTTTCATTGAACACCAATAACAGCCACCTTGCTCCCCGCTACAAGGTGACGCCAATGGGATAGTTGGAGCAACACTCCATGATTTCATAGTATTGTGAAAATCGAGATATTCCTGTGTTGAAAGAGGTTCCAATTGTATTATTTTCCTGTGACCATTGGTCATATACCAACCTTCTATTCCCGCGCATTTGCTTTCATGTGTCTCATTCCACAACCAAGCATAAAAGTTCAGTTGCGTATCAAGGCTTTTGGCAAATTTTCCCTTTCCATCGCCGAGTTTTATGTCAACAATTCTTATTTTTCCATCCCATCGTAATACAAGGTCACACTCACCTGCTGCCCATTTGTCTGGATGATACATCCTTTGAGGTTCAGGGTTCCTTGGATCTTTTACCCAAGGTCTAGCTATTTCCCAAGCATCTGTCCACGTAATATTTTCACTGAAATCATGGGGATTATCTTTCCATTTAATCATACTATTTGCCTTATCTGGCTGTGTGAAGTGGGGCGGACTATCCCAGCATGGTGCAGGAATATCAAATTTGTATTGCCCTCCTCCAGCAGTATAACATTTCTTTACTTCCTCAAGCAGTAACGAAATCCCGTTTTTAAGCATATTTGCAACGACAGTTTCATCGAATAATTCTTCGAAATTTCCGACCGACCAAATTGCTGAATCAAACGCTTTTTTGCCCTCATCTAGGGCCTCTTTTGCGTGTGGGCCAACTAAATCATGAACCCATTCTTCTAATTCTTCATAACTGTTCAGCTTTGGAGCTCTATGCATAATTATGGAACAGAGAGCTTCCTCGACCTTGATACCCATCACTTGTCTTGGGGATGTTGGACCTCTAAGTCCAACTCTGTAATTCAAGAACCACTGTTTTTCACATCTCAAAAATGTCGTTAACGAAGACGCTGACAACCTTCCTCTGGCTCTGCCAACAGATTGACTTTCAGGGGGAACTTGGGCAGGCATCAAAACACCTCATGAATCGAATGAGTAATAATCTCCTTTCGCCCTTTGTTCTCTATCCTTCCTACTGGATGATTTGTTTATTCGAGGACGTCCCGAATCGTGGTCACGTCTAAATGTTACATCTACATCTCCAAGGAACCTATTCATTCCTTCTCTAAGGTTGAATGGGCCCTCAGCTCTACCATTTTTCCCACCTTCTCCTTCGAACACCAACAGTGAGTCAGAAACAATGTCTATGAAGTAAACATCATGGTCAATAACAAATGCAGCTTTCTCATTAGATTCCATTGTCCTGCGAATTGCTTTTGCTGCTTCCATTCTAGCGTTAGCATCCAAATGCGCACTCGGTTCGTCGAGAAGGTATAGATCGGCATCTCTTCCCAAACAGATTGCTATTGATACTGCTTGAGCTTCTCCACCCGATAGGTTTCTTACATCTTTTGTCAACAAGTCATCAACACCAAGGGCACGAATCACATTCACATTATACTCTCCACTACGCCAAGTTGTTCCGATTTCAGAATCTAGCCATGTTTGCACTGTGCAGTCCATGTCGGTGTCGATGTGTTGAGGTTTATAGGAAATAGAAGCATCTGCGGTTACCCATCCTTCATCGTATTCTAACTCGCCAGCAAGTATCTTCACCATTGTAGATTTTCCAGTTCCATTTGGGCCTACAACTCCGACAACCTCGGATTGGTGTACCTTTCCTTCAGCAGTTTTTAGTGTGAAGTCTCCGAGTTTCTTCTCTAAATCACCCCAGTGGACGACAGAATATCCTATTTCGCCAGAAGTTCCCCCTGAAGAGGCCACATATCTGTCAGTATGGGTTTGGAATTTTATTGGCTTATCACGGATTCTTACATTTTGTTCAACCAAGAAACCATCTAGGTAAGCATTGATCGCTTGCCTAGTTGTTCTGGCAGGGGTGAAAATTCCGAAAGCACCCTTCTGACCATACACTATGTGAACTAAGTCTGCTAATACATCGAGAACAGCTAGATCGTGTTCGATAACAATCACTCTTGAGGTTTCTGCTAGTTCTTGGATTATTTTTACTACACGCATTCTTTCGTGAATATCGAGATAGGATGATGGCTCATCGAAGAAATATACGTCGGCATCTTTCAACAAAGTCGCACATATGGCAACTCTCTGCAATTCTCCACCAGATAATTGATTCAAATTTCTTTCCAGTAAGTGGTTGATGCC
>DAZU01000040.1:1103-4850 GCA_002507425.1 Euryarchaeota archaeon UBA53 | reverse complement strand
CAAGCCAGAGTAAAATCTTGGCGATGTAGCAACTGCGGATATGAGTGGAAACGGGCTACAATGGCTAAACCCTTGCGTTGTCACAAGTGTGCCAGACCACTGTAAGACTGATAGAGGGGATTCCCGACGGAGGGATTGGGCGTATAATGTAGCCTGGATATCATCTCGGCCTTCTAAGCCGATAACCGGGGTTCGAATCCCCGTACGCCCGCTCATTTTTCCTTGTCAAATAACATTAAACTATATGCCATGGTTGCCGTGTTGCATTTGATAGGATGAAGACATCGCGTAAAGTCAGGTCGATAGTGCCAACAAGGACGATGCTTGAAGGTGGAGGATTCAAAGTTCGCAGGCCAGCTGCGATGGGTTCTTTGATGAGCCCGTTTCTACTTCTTGACGAGATGGGTCCAACCGACTACGGACCAGGAGAGGCGGTTGGAGCACCATGGCATCCACACAGAGGCTTCGAGACGGTTACTTATCTCCTAGCCGGCGAGATGGAACATGAGGACAGTGTCGGTTCAAAAGGGACTCTCTCACCCGGTGATGTTCAGTGGATGACGGCAGGAAAAGGAATAATTCATTCTGAAATGCCTACTTCCAAAATGATAGCCAAGGGAGGGTTAATCCATGGATTCCAAATATGGGTAAATTTGTTGGCCAAGGACAAAATGATTTCCCCACGCTATCAAGAAATTTCAGCATCTGAATCAAACATTGCCAGGAAAAATGGAGTTTGGGCGAGAGTGATTGCAGGGGAATGTCTAGGGGTTGAATCATCTATTGATACAATGATACCCATTACGCTAATTCATGTCAGAATGGACAGAGATAGCACACTAGAAAAAATATTGCAGGAAGATTTGAATTGCATGATATATGTCTTCAAGGGCTCGATTGATATAGGTTGGATGACAGTTAACGACGGATCTTTAGCAATTCTTTCCAAGGGCTCTAAAATTGAATTCAAAGCACGAGAGGAATCTGAATATCTAATTCTAGCAGGACCTGAGATAAATGAACCAATAGCAAGATATGGTCCTTTTGTTATGAACACTCAACAGGAAATTAGACAGGCTATCGATGACTACAACAGAGGAAGATTGGCATAAAAATAGTAATTTTTTGTTGGGAAGTCCTCATATAGAATAGGTTGGTCGCCCAACTGTTCACCATGAAGCGAGGTTCCAGAGCATGGAAGAAGACTGGTAATCAGCGATGGAAGTGGCGTAAGAAAAAGTTACGACGCCGAAAGCGTGCTCGCCGTCAGGCTAAGCAATGACGATAAGTGGCAAACAATACGGGGGAGTATAGTATAACCTGGTAGTATAGCTGGCTCCAGTTGCACGGGAATGACGAATGGTAATGGTCTGAAGATTGTGATGATCAACTGGAAGACCGACCTGTGAAATCCCGCCACCAGCCGTACACACAAAACTTAGTGGCGGATCAGAAGATACCAGCCGGTCGGGGTTCAAATCCCTGTGCTCCCACCACATTTCGAGCCATTTAACCAACATGTTCTTGTCATAGTCAGTCTTGAGTCTTAAGAGTGAAGAGCATGCGTCAAGTTTTTACATTTATTTGTTTGATTTTATTCTTAGCGCCATTAACAGGCTCAATAGGTTATGAGGTCAATTCGAGTAATGAATGGTCAGATTCTATTCCAAAAATGGATAATGAAATCCTTGAAGAGGTTAACTGGTGGGAGAGAACAACATTGGATTCCAATCGGAATGCAATCCACGATTCTCTTGAATCTCTAAATCAAACCACAGGAATTGGGTTATCATACGGTAGGGATGTAACAGAATCAGATACGGCCCATCTTGAATCTCTTGGCTACCAAATTTCAGATGTTATTGAATCCGTTGACGCAGTTCTTTTGGGAGTCATAAACTCCTCTGACGTTTGGAAATTATCCCAGATTAATGGGGTGGTTATGGTGGAAAGATATGGCCAGGTAATTCTTTGGGGAGATGTGCAAACTCCCAACATTCTTGCAGAGCAATCCGACGTCTATCCTCACACCGCATGGAATCATAGCCCGATGAAAGGAGCGGGTGTAAACATAGCAATGGTAGACACTGGCACAGATAATGAACACCCAGGATTGGTTGGAAAGTTTGTTGCTGGCTATGATGCAGTGTGCTACATGCATACCGACCCTACGTGTGTGGCAGCAGGGCTTGGAGCTAGAGAGACAGACGGTTCCTACGATCCTGATGATGGAAATCAACACGGCACTGCGTGCATGGGAATGGCTGCAGCAACCGGTCTGGATGCAAACGGTGAACAAACAGGTTTCGAGGGGTCAGCGCCAAATGCAAGTTTGATTGATGTCAGAATTGGAACTGATGTTGGCGCAGGCCCGTTTGAAAATTACGTTTTAGAACAGGAATTTTATGAGTCAGCAATGAATGGAATCCAGTGGATTATTGACAATAAGGATACTGCGTGGCCTGATGTAGACGAATCTCTGCATGGCATTGACATAATCTCCCTTTCTTGGGGTATAACAAGTCATGAGAATGGTGGAAGTGATGGTGAGGATATGCATAGCAGAATTCTAAACGAGGCTACGTTGGCTGGGATTACTGTATCTGTTGCTGCGGGTAATGATGGTCCCAACAACGATGGTCTGTCTGGTATGGGGTCCTCATCTCTGTCTATCACTGTGGGTGCGACGGACGACATGAATACCATAGAGAGAGACGACGACCAAATCGCCTCATATTCTAGCAGGGGTCCACGCAGAGACAACGGTGATAGCAATCCGATAAATGAAATGAAACCGGATGTTACAGCTCCTGGAACAAATATCATTCAAGCTGAGGCATGTGTTACATCAGGAAGCTGTAACAACTTCCTAGGAGGAGACGCTTCAGAGAATGGATATACAGGGAGAGGCTCAGGAACGTCATATGCAACCCCTGCTGTGACGGGGATAATTGCGTTGATGATAGAGGTTAATGATGAAATAAATCCGCTAGTTATACGGGAGATCCTACGTTCAACTGCGACTAGGATGGGTCCTGCTTCTCAGCCCGAAATTGATCCCCATTGGAACGAGGATTTCGGTTGGGGCTTAGTTCATGGACATGATGCAGTAATGACAGCCCAATACCTCAATACGTCAGGATATCCTACATCTGATATGAATTTAGACCTGCAAGTTCACATTGAAAATATAACCACTGAAGGCTCTGTATACACATATACAGGTTTAGCATGGAGTAGAGGAGCTGCTATGGAAATAATTGAGTATTCTACCGATGGTGGTGAAACTTGGAAAGAGGTTGTTTACGAATCAGTTAACGGCACATTAACCACATACGAATCATTTGAATTCCAATTTGAGGTAAACACAGCATATTTGCCCGAGGGATATCAAATGATAATAGTGAGAGGTCTAGATTCTGATGGAGCATCATCAATGATATCTTGGGATACTGTTCTAGGAGCGGGTGAAATTCAGGTAATGGGAAGCAGCAATTCCTTGGGAAGAACTCTGTTCATAGGCGTTGTTGCAATTGCAATACTTACATTTGGAGCCTTTGTAGCCATTAATCAGCGTGGAGAAGAAACAGACTTAACCGTCATTGAGGATGCAGAAAAACCCACGAATAATGAGTCTGAGGAAATAATTGAAGCCACTATTATCGAAGACGATGTAAAAGAAAAACCATCCTGAGTCTTAATTTTGAGATTAAAGTTCAACGATGTGACAAGTTTTTGAGGTGATTT
>DAZU01000040.1:0-719 GCA_002507425.1 Euryarchaeota archaeon UBA53 | reverse complement strand
ATCACAAGAGTTCCGTTTCTAATATTCCCTAGATTCAAATCATGGAACCAACAATTCCCACCTCATCCAGAGCCAGTATATGTGGACAGTCACCTAATTCAAAGAGTTTTACACATGAGATTGTTCTACTGGCTAGCGCTCGTATTTGCTCTAATACCTTTGATATTTGGTTGGCTAAGCATATCACATGGATCAGCTCCAATTGGATTTGGTATGTGGGTAGTTTCAGGTTGGCTAGTCCTCTCTAGGCTCACGTCTTTTATTTCTGGAGAAGAATCTACATGGAATAAGCAAATGGCAATGAGATTGCAATCGGTTAGAAATGAATGTGATGGCGATAACCCATGCTGTGATTTGGCCTTACCTCTCTGGGAGGTTACTCAGGTAAGGTGCAGGACTTGTGGAAAAAATTTGCTCAACGAGCCTAGGCCAGATTTGGGTAGACCAAGAAGTGATGGTTTTTTCGCAGGATCCATCCGCTTATTGATTTCCGATGGCAAACCAATCGTTTCTTCAGAAGAGGAATAATTAATCAAATAACGATCCTAATCCCTCGAATTCTGACACATCAGAGTCATGTGTTTCGAGATTTTTATTGTCCAAACTCTGCACCATATTTTGGTCCGTATCAACGAATGAAAAGGCTTCATTTGTTGAGGATACTGCGTCCATGCCCGAGTTGATAGTCTGAGGTGCTGCATTAGCGGCCGCAATTGCAG
>DAZU01000025.1:5077-11000 GCA_002507425.1 Euryarchaeota archaeon UBA53 | reverse complement strand
TAAGGAAGAAGCCACTTTACTTGCAGCTTCTGATACTAGCGGGTGAGCTAAATTAGATTCTGCAAGGTCGTGCAAACGAACCATGCATCCTATCTCTGTTAGAGAGATATTCGATAATCCCTCAACACCTGACAAAGAAATTACGTGAGGTTTTGAATTAATGTGCCATTTGTAGTTTGGGATTAAGTCTGTTCCACCTGCAATCCAATCGAATTCCTGTCCTGCTTTGATAAGTTGACCTGCAATTTCACAAGCCTCAGATATGGACTTTGGCCTGTGTAATTCAAATGGAGGCATTAGCATTACTTACCACCCGCCATGTGCCTTTGCTCTTTTTTGGTCCATGCGGAACCCGCTAAACCAAGGTTATCTAACTGGCTGGAGTCAGGTTTTACCGAAATCTTCCAAGTTTCATCTTGTTCCTCCGGTGGCAATGTTGGGTCTAAGCCAAATAACACTCCGTTTAGATAAGGTCCTGTATCTTCCATCCTCTGTCTGCGAGAATCCCTCAACCTGTGCTCATTAGAGCGCTCCTCTAATTTCTTTTGAAGTTCTGAAAAATCCAAAGTTGGAACAGGCAAATCTCTTGGGTCATCGAGTTTTAATTTCTTCATTTTCTTTGATATCGCAGCCCAAACCTTGTCTGGTGTCAGTGGCAAATCGTTAATCCTGACACCTATTGCATCGTAAACTGCATTTACAACTGCTGGAAGAATTGGTAATAATGGTCCTTCACCTGCTTCTTTTGCCCCAAAAGGTCCCTCTGGGTCGCAAGATTCGATTATAATCGGGGTAACATTTGGCATTTCATGTACACTTGGAATTTTGTATTCAAGGAAATTTGGATTTTGCAGATGTCCAGTTCTACCATAGACCATTTGTTCTGATAGGACCTGACCAAGTCCCATGTGACAGGAACCAATAATTTGGCCTTCAACCGCAAGTGGGTTTAGGGCTTTGCCGCAATCATGGGCTGCCCACACATTTGTGCATTTTATCTGACCCGTATCCACATCAACATCGACCTCAGCAACATATGCCGAAAATGAATATGCCGGTGCAAGACCCGCTGCTGCTCCTTTGTGAATACCGCCCATAGGAGGTGTTCTGTATGCACCACTTGCTATGAGAGCGCCAATATCCTCCTGTGATTTATGAAGCGCATCGAGGTATGAAACCCCTATTGTTGGATCTCTTTTAACATAAATACGTCTATCATTTAGAACCAGTTTTTCTGGTTCTACATCCAGAATCTCACCCGCTGCATTCAGAAGTTTTTCTCGAATCTCAAGTGCAGCACCAATGGCTGCATTTGCATTCATGAAAGTTACCCTTGAAGAATATGAACCAAGGTCGACAGGACTTGTATCACTCTCATGCGACCTCACATGGACCATTTCTAACGGAAGAGCTAGAACCTCAGCAACAACTTGTGCGACCGCTGTACTGGAGCCCTGCCCAATGTCTGCTGCGCCAGTGTGTACGGTAACCCCTCCGTCCATATCGATTTGCAAGTGAACGGTTGCGTGAGGGAAATTGTGAGGATCCCAGTGAATTGGTAACCCTGAGCCTGAGATGAAAAAACCACAACCGATTCCTATGCCTTTACCTAGTGGTAATTTTCGGAATTTTTCGCTCCAATTACTGCCTTCTCTAACCCTTTCAAGAGCCTGACGCATTCCGTTAGAAGTTATTCTAAAACCAGTAATGGTTTTGGAGTGTGGAGGGAGCAAGTTCGCTAGACGTAAATCGACAGGATCTACTTTCAGTTTTTCTGCAATGTCGTCCAAGCCAACTTCAATTGCACACCTTGTATTAACCGCTCCATGACCTCTCATAGCTCCGCTTGCAGGCTTATTTGTCCAAACTCTTGCACCTGTGTAGTGGAAGGACCCCAGTTCGTAAGGTGCTGTAGCTAATACTCCGTTGTAATACGATGTAACGTGTCCAAAGGATGCGAAGCCGCCTCCGTCGATTAGTGCATCGATTTCAAATCCGGAAATTTTTGCTTCATCGTTTGCATTAATCTTAACTTCAATATGGGAGGGGTGTCTCCCTCTATTAACCCAAAACACTTCCTCTCTATCGAATGTTATTCTGACAGGTCTTCCCGCCTTTCTGGCTAGTATTGCAGCACACATTTCATGTGGAAATGGATCGGATTTACCACCAAATCCACCTCCAACAAACGTTCTTATGACGTTTATTTGATGCATTGGAACTTCCAGAACAGTGGATAGAGCTCTATGAGCGTAGTGAGGAACTTGTTGAGGCGTATACAACTGTAATCGACCATTAGGGTCCCAGTGAGCGACAACGGCATGGGGTTCTGTGAAACCATGATTTACACCCATAAACTTCCATTTTCCGTTGTGGAATGCTTGGGTTGTATCTTCTAGACTTCCTCTATCGCCAAACTCTTGGAAAACTCTCTTTTGGACATTTGTTGAGCCGATGTGATATGGCCCTCTCCAGTGGATAGGCTCATCTACATCAAGAAGACCTTTTTTCGGATCATGAACTGGGTCAAGAACCTCATATTCTATTTTGATGAGCCTTGCAGCATGTCTAGCCGTTTCCTCGTCTACCGCTGCAACGCATGCCACTAAGTCACCCACATGCCTTACTTTCTCCACAGCCATTGCATGTTCGTCTTTAGTAACTGGTAGAACTCCGAATTGACTCGGGGCATCAACCCCTGTTGACACAGCGATGACTCCGGGTAATTTTTCAGCTTCTGAAGTATCAACACTTTTCACTCTAGCGTAATGATAAGGTGACCTAATTATTCTGCCAATCAATTCATTGGCCAGTCTTACATCGTCACCATACCATGCTTGGCCAGTTACCTTTGCGTTTGCATCCACCAACGGAGTTCTTTTTCCAACAGTCGTTCCAGTTCTGTATTTATCTTGGAAATGCCCCCCTGCTGGTTGTGCTTCATTTCCACCCTCAAGTTCAGGAATAAATTCCATGTCTCTCTCAGCCATCTCGGGTCTAGACCCTCCAGATCCGGGTGGATTGAATCGCATCTTTCCAGCTACTCTCTTACCATCAACACGCACATCCTTGTTCATACCAGCTTGTTGGACGTAATCTTTGCTCATGCTGACACCTAGATTTCTGGACCACTTGGATGGGGATCGGCGTGAGCCGCATTGTTGGAGGCTACTGCTTCTGCATCACCTCTATGAATAGCTGCTGCTGCTTGAATCGATTGCACTATTTGTTGATAACCTGTACACCTGCACAAATTACCTTCTATTGCGCAGGCTATCTGTTGTTCCGTCGGATTGGGATTTTTCTCTAATAATGCTTGAGATGCAATCAAGAAACCAGGTGTGCAGAAGCCGCATTGCGAACCACCATGATCTGCAAAACACTGCTGTATAGGCGCTAAATGAGAACCGTCCGATAGTCCCTCGACAGTAGTAATTTTGGAACCACTTACGTCGTGAGCCATGGTAAGGCATGAAAGACGAGGTTCGCCGTCAATCATAACGGTGCAACATCCGCATGTACCCATATCACATCCGCGCTTTACACCTAAGCACCCAGTTTTGTCTCGAAGGACATCTAATAGAATGGAATTGGACTTCGCAATCACTTCTTTTGTCTGTCCATTTACTTCCCCATACCAAATCTCAGATTGTGCAGCAGGAATCATTGAGACAAAGTCCTCACCGACCATGGGTAGCACCAACCTATTAGTCTTACAATGGCCCAACCTAATAGCGTTGCCCTTTATTTTATCAACTGCTTATAAACACGAAAATTCATCGAAGTTTTACAGAAGTGATATCATCCATCCCAGGTAGAGGCTCCAACCAATCTTCGTCTCCGGGAAGTATTAATTTATCACCGATTTTTACTAACTTTAAGGCTAAATTTTGTTGAGATTTACTTATAGAATTCCAATCAAATTTTGGAGAGCGCCATTTCATCCACAATCGCATTCTTTTCCATGATTTCGTGCCCCGTGTATACAATGCCACCTGAAGTTTTCCAGACGCAGGCATCCACCATAACATGACCGGTAGGACTGAGTATGCTGGTAAAGAGAACAGTAATTCGATTGTCACACTATAATCAGCCAATCCGGCAATTGGACTATCAGGAGAAAGTAAGGCCCATGTAAAGAATAGAGCTGATACAGTCCACCAAATTGGATACGCTATGAATATGGTATACAACTTCATTTTACTCCTCTTTGCCTGATCAAATTTTGAGAATATTAACCTGTCTGAAAATACAACTACAAGAAACGGAGGCAGTGAGCCAATCAATGCACTTATTGTTACAAATCCGAGCATAAAAGACCAAGCATAAATCCATAATATTACTGATTTTAACATACCTTTGTTCGTGACTGAAAGAGGACGAGCATCGACGTCTTCGGGACGGAGATTGTAAGAATCTAGCACTGCAATGTGCTGTCTTGTTTCATCCTCCAATTTTTCACACTCTACTGGGTTGTTTTGTGCCAACCACTCCCAAGCTGCACGAACTCTTCTCGCACCTAAAATTTCCTCTCCAAAATCTGCCTTAAGGTGTCTTAATTCTAAATCTCTATTTCTCTCCGCTCTTACAATAGATCGTGCTTTCCATATCAATTCACGATCTTCCCAATATTCTCTAGATTGGGATGCCCTGTAAATTTCTCCAGAGATAATTTCTGTTAGTTCATGCACTTGTCCAGTTATTTCGATTGGCCTCTCTACCGTAACAGCAACTCTGCCTCTAAACTTATTTTTGTTACTGTAATGTATTCCTAGTGCTATAACCACCGGCTTTTCTCCCTCACATATTTCTGTAGATTTTAGTGCTATTTTTGCTGCCGAATCTTTCACAGCCATGGACTTAGGTTGATCGTGAGAAAGCCCTTCAGGAAAGACCAGAACACTACCTCCTCTAGCAACCTTTTCTGCTGCATTATGTATCTGGTCAGCATCAAAGTTATCATCTTCAACCTGTATTACTTCGATAGGAAGGAGAGTCTTTGTTAACAGTTCATCAAATAACCCGCCAGGATGCCATGAAACAATTATTGAACCCCTATCTTTTGGGATATTCTCGACATCAATGAGACTTATTTCTCGAAACCAATTTGAAATGAGGCTGCCCATTACTTTGTTTTTTAGCCCCACAGCCACCCCTGCCCATCAAAGGTTTTGAGTTATATCCCAGTTTATCATCAATACACAGGTTTCAAACAGTATTACCAAGTCGGTCAGGGCGACGTGACTATTATGAGCAACTACAGGCGGATTTTCGGTTTGTTTGGACTAGCGATTTTACTCGCTCCGTTGGCGATTGCGACTGTTCCTGTTTCAATTGCAGATGATAATGACGATACACCAGAAGGTTGGTGGACAGATACTACTGTTGACAGAAATCAGAACAAGATTGGGGATATGGTAGAACTACACATGGACAATCCCATTTTCTTGGATGAAAGAAAATCACTACCTTTGATTATCGACTACCATTACACACCCGATGAAAACGATATTGAAATTTTGGAAAATTCGGTTGACTATGAGCATCAATTCATCCTCCATGGCATAGACGCTCTAGCAGGAAGAGTCCCAGTTACAGAGTTACTAACTTTAAGAGAGATACCCGGAGTTGTTATGATTGAACTTGACGGTATCCTGACTATTGCAAACTCTGATGCAAGAGCAGGACATGGCGTAGACATGGCGTTTGAAGAAACTGGATATGATGGGACTGGATCTACCGTTGCGATAATAGACACTGGCCTGGATGGAAACCACACAAGCCTCGACGATCAGGATGACGACCCGTTAACAGATGATCCAAAGATAATAGGATTTTACGATCCTGTAAATAATCCTGGAAACACGAACGGAACTGATTTCCCTTATGATGACCAAGGGCATGGTTCTCACTGTGGAGGCAC
>DAZU01000025.1:0-4683 GCA_002507425.1 Euryarchaeota archaeon UBA53 | reverse complement strand
AAAGTTCTCGATGCTGGAGGGTCAGGAAGTTTTGCAACCGTTATGGCGGGCATGCAGTGGACTATCGACACCATGCACAAATACAACACTAGAATCGCATCAATGAGCCTTGGGGGCCCGGGTGCTATTGAGTGGACATCATCTGAGGAAGATAGCGTAAACAGACAAGCGAATGAAATGATGAGAGCAGGTATAGCAATTTACATAGCAGCAGGTAACAATGCTGTTAGCGCTCAGATTGGGACACCAGGTTCCGCTGAAGATGCTATTACAGTGGGCGCATTGGACAAAGATACATCAATTGCAGTTTACTCAAGCCAAGGACCCACTGAAGAAGGCAGAATTAAACCCAACATGGCTTACATGGGAAGCAGCATTATGTCAGTTCAAGCCAACTCTGTCGACCAATATGTGGCATTCAGTGGAACTAGCATGGCGACACCGGGAGCAGCAGGAGTTGGTGCTTTGATGCTACAAGCAAATCCAAACCTATCACCTTTTGATATTCGCAATATCATGCAAGAACAAGCAACTTATCGTCAGTGTCATTACATGGGAGCTAATGAACCCTGTGCCGAGGATTTGATACCAAAGAATAGACAGAATAACGTCTACGGCCACGGACACGTCAATGCCCTTGAGTCGGTCCTAGAAGCCGCTGAATACAACCAACAATGGTCATTCAACAAAAATATAACTCTTACTTTAACTAATCAACTTAATGAGAATGGTAATGTTGTTTTAGGCCCTGGTGATACAATTAAATTAGATATAAACCAAGGTGTTGACAACATTCAATGGATGAGTAATGACCTCAGGGACGCATGGTCTAATATCCATTCCTACGATTACAAAATGTCTGTTTCTCTAAATTACGACGATGTTGTTCAGGAATTAGAAGTCCTTCCTGGTGTCGAACTAATGGGTGTTCACACCATATCCATGCGAGCAATTGAGGGTACCTCATCTAGTCCTCTTGTATCAATGGACATTTTGCTTACAGATGAAGGAACAAGTCTGGAAACAAAATCATCGTCATCTAATATGATCTTGTATGGTTCTGTAATAGCGGCAATATTACTCACAGCGATTCTTATGGCTACAATCCTTAGAAATGAAAAGGATTCAATTTCAGAGGAGACTGACGACGCGATGGGAGATGTTGTAGAAGCCGAAATTGTAGATTAAGAGTAAATTTAGGCCTATTTCCGGCTCAACATTAAATAGTGTGTCGCTATTGTTACACACCGATAAAATGAGCAAAACTGCACCAAAGAGACCCCAGAGGCCTGCAGCCGGATCTAAATTATCGGCAAGAACAGGAAATCTAATGGCTAACTCAAATTCTGTGCCAAATATTTCGGTTGGCAATGTAGGAATATCTCCTCAGTATGGCGTTGATAACAGTTTACAAAAATTCGCACAATTAATTTTGTTCGGAATTGCAATGATTGGAATATGGGCTGGTCTGATCTCGATTGCAATAGATGGAGATGGGGATATTACTCAATGGGCATTACTAGGTTTTGGTGGCCTGTTTTCCGGTATTATGGCTGTATCATTGGTCGAATTTCAGAGGAAAAAAGGTGGTAATGATTTACAAGACGTTCATGATTATATGTTGGGAATCGGATTTTTCTTCCTAGCAATTGGAGCACTTTACAGCGCTCGGTGGCTTGTAGAGACGTTAATAAATTACGAAGAGTTTTCTTGGCTATTGAACCCTAACTGGTCCGCAGACGAATATGGAGAGGCGGGTTGGGTACCCGGTGCAAAAGCAATATATTTCCAACTGGGTGCGCTCGTAGCATTAGTTTGTGGTCAGACTATTTATCTTAACAAATTGAAGGGTAAAACTACCTTTGCTTGGTCTGTAACCACTTTCACTCCGATTGTAATGGCGTGTATTGGCGGTTTCAGGTGGATGGAATGGTCTAACGATATTGTTTCTTATGAACTGGGAATATCCATGATAACGCTTGTCTCGCTTTCAATGTGGTTGTCTTTAAGAGCAAATAGTGGAATTATATTTTCTGTGGTGGCAGTAACCTCTGGTTTAGTGCCTCTTTTTTACGAGATTAACAATGTAGGAGGATCTGATGGTAGAGGAGGAGCATTATCTCTGTTAGTATTCATCATTGCTGTGCAAGGGTATATGGCCGCTGATAAGAGGTTGCGACAGGATTTAATGCAGTGGACGTCTTTTTTCCTAGTTGGTGAGGTAATTCTTGCAATGTATCTAGCTAGGGATGGAGTTTGGGAGGACATGGTCTTAGTCCTCGGCCCAGTCAAGCAAGCAGGATTGCCAACCGGACTTCAGGATTACATCACATTACAGGTTGTATTGTGGTTTGCTGTTCTAATAGCATATTTCCCAGCGACGTTGAAACGAAGGATACCTTACATGCCAATAGGTTTAGCCGCATCACTATTTATCATAGAGCCGGATGCAGGCTTAATTCCTTGGATGGTAACCTTAATTATGCTACCTTATTTGTTAGTAATCTCAAAGGTTACCAGGAATTGGGTTGCTAATTGGACGATAATAGCAACAGCATCCTCATTCTTTTTACAGTCATACATAGGTGGATTTGAACCCGGATGGATGGAAGCAACAATATTGATTGGTATCCTAACCGCAGGGGAATTCGGTAGACAGAAAGGACATCTATCCGATTGGGCACACTTTGTATCATTGATGCTAATGGTCTTCTCAAAATCTGTGCTCATGGGGGAAGACCCATACCTGCCGTGGACATTGGTCTTCTATGCAATGGGTAATTCATACATTATGATGCTCAATGCTCAAAAACTAGGCAGCAATAAAAACGCATTTGAAGCATCAATTGCAACTGGCTGCTCGATGATTTTTGCAGTTATTTTATCGCTTGCAGATCGATTGGAAGTACCACTTAACTTCCTCCCAAATAATATTCAGGATACACTGTCAGGATTCAATATAACTCTAGCATCCGTTGGCTTAATTGTCTATGTATCAATGAGACGATTCAAGAATGTAGAGTTGGATATCGGAGCCATTCTAAGTTGGGCGGATTCGAACAAAGGTAAAATTCTACCAGTGTTTGATACTGAAAAGAATGCATGGGTAATTCCTGAGAAGAATGAGTCTAGTGACCTCTTAGCAAATGCTTGGGGGCCTCTGGGTAGAATGAGCCTTATAGGACCGTTAATGCTATTCACAGTTGCACTTACGGCAGCTGAGAATGCTCTAGCTGAGGATATCTTTTGGGTATTAATGATGATAATCCCAATTGGAATTATCATATTGGAAGTGTTGAGTGAGGAAAAGGCATCCTCAGCAGGTAGAATGATCGCCACAGTGACGTTATTACTTGTCGCCGCTCCAATGGCATTCGCACTCAACAATGCGGATTCTGGTGATAGTATCAAGACTGCTACAATCCTATTCGATTCTTTACTGTTGCTTGGGCCATTGTCTGTATCTTTAATATTGGCAAAGAAGGGTCTCAATGAGGATACGCTAGACGAGGCAGCAGATACACTAACATTGTGTGGACTTCTAGTCCTAGGACTATTCGATACAAGTGGTGGGTTACTGTTCTTCACAATGTATCTATTAGTATTCCAAAGAGCATTGAAGCATCGTGTGATGTTTGTTCTATGCACTGCACCATTAGCATTGATGGCAATCGGATCGAGGTATGTCTCAGAGAGCGCCCTGGTTGGAGATTTCATAAAAGAATTGAACATATCTGTCTATGATCCAATTGAACTAACAATCTACAACATACCAAGATTATCATACCTTATCATGGCCATTACTAGTCTGATAATTCTTTCCAAGGGAGTACTTGACAGAAGATACGGATTAAAAGAGGGAGTCACAAAGATGAGTATGCCTATACCATCGGTATGGCTAACTGTGGGTATGTTTGGTGTTCTACCAGAGGCTAGTTGGATTTTATTATCAATGACTATTATTTTGACGTTATTTGCTGTTTTGATGGGAGAGTTAGGCTTTGTTCCATGGAGTCTGCCTCTAATTGTAGCGTCCTTCCTTGTTGGATTCTCACTGGATTCTAACTTTAATAGCTGGGGTGATGGTAAAATCTTATCCTACAGCTTACTGGGCACAGGACTATACACTCTAATGTTGAACCAGGTTTCATCTAACGGATGGATTTACAGGTATGCTGACGATGTAGTTGAGTTAGGAACAAGGACAGTAAATGGCGTGGAGCGTCCAAAAGAAGTTACCGTATTCAATTTAGAAACATTAGAGGGAAGAGAGAAGTTGACATCAATTCTCAGATTATGGACAATCGCATGTTTAACCTTATCTTGGGATGCTGCTCTTGGATTTGGAACGATTGCTGGAGCAATTTGGATAACGTATGACCTGTTTGTGAATGGTCAAAAATGGGCTATTTTAGGCCTACCCCTATTGCACTCCTTTGCAACATGGAACACGATAGATTACCATTTAGATGTAACACCCATGTTATCAGATTTAATTGTTGGATCTGTTATGATTGTGTCTGGAATTTTCTTTACCATATTAGCCTCAAAAACAGAAATGGCTTGGAATTGGAAATTCTTGAAATGGGATGAAGAAAGTGAATACTTTGATTGGATTGATAGGGTAGGTCTGCTAGGTATTGCATATTTCCTTGCAGGCATATCATGGAGCTTTGGATTTGC
>DAZU01000073.1 GCA_002507425.1 Euryarchaeota archaeon UBA53 | reverse complement strand
TTCAAACCTCCAGATTTTAGAGATGTCATAAAGCATGAAGAAATCTCACACATCGCTCCTCCAAAACCTAACAGACATAGGAATTCTAGAGAGAGGAAAGATAGAAGAGGTCGTCCAAATGATGCCAGCGGTAGGAAGAAGAAACCTCGTCATTATGGTAATAGAAACGGCAACGATGATACTAGAAATCGCAGTAAAAAGCCAAGATTCGACCGTAATAAGCGACCCCCAAAAGGCGCAGGTAGAAGTCGAGGTAGAGGTGGAACTAACAAAAGAAAATCTCGAAATAATCACAATCGACGTTGATTTATTACAATCGTATCAGTTTGTACATTGCTGACTTGGCCCTTACCAGTTCGCTACTCATCATTATCTTAATAATACATAGAGAGGATATAATTCTACCACCAATCTACATAGTAAGACACAATAATTTCTAAGTTATGGATTATAGCCTACAATCGACAAGGTGGTATTGATGGTGGAACCTAGTGCCGAATATACTTTTCAAAGGACTGGACATTGCTCGAGGAATAGGGCATTCTTAGCTGCCATGACCAACAAGCAAAGTAACGAGGATGGAACACTAACTCAGGAAGAAATTTCTTGGTTAACACGAAGATCTAGAGATGGATTTGGTATTATCACGACCGCAGCGGCCCACGTTTGTGAATTGGGTAAAGGATGGAAAGGAGAAATGGGTGTGTGGAGTGATAACCACGGGCCTGGATTGAAGAAATTAGCTTCAGGTTTGAAAAATGATGGATCTCTAAATCTTGTTCAGATATTCCATGGTGGAATGAAGGCTCCATCTGAATTGAATAGCAGAATTCCGGTTTGTCCCAGTGAAATGCTGGAAAAGTCAACTGGCGAGTTAGTAGCAAGAAAACTTGAGTTGGAAGAAATTTACGAGCTAATCGAAAAATTTGGTGATGCGGCAAAAAGGTGTGAAGAAGCTGGTTTTGATGGAGTGGAGATTCATGGTGCTCATTCTTACTTGATATCCCAGTTTTTGGGATTGAAAACAAATCGTAGAAGTGATGAGTTTGGAGGAAGTTTAGAAAACCGATTTAGATTTTTGAAAGAAATAATACTGAATGTTCGTAAAAAGACAAGCGATAAATTCCTAATTTCTGTCAGAATTTCTCCAAAAATTGGCACCATTGGCATTTCTATAGAAGATAGTATAGAAGTAAGTAAAATGCTTTGTAAGATGAATATAGACATGTTTCATTTATCCTGTTGGAATGCCTTTGAAAAATTAGAAGATGGACAAAATTTGACCGCTCTTTTCAGACCGTTTATTCCACAATCCATAGCATATATCTCGACTGGAGCTATCTGGTCAACAGATGATGCTAGGTGGTTAATGCAGCAGGGTGCTGACTTCGTTGGGGTCGCAAGAGTAGCGATAGCCCATCCAGATTGGGCTAAAGGTTTGCAAGATTCTAGATATAATCCAAAAAGGCAGCCGTTCACGAGGGACGAGTTATTGGAAGCTGATCTTAGCCCTGTGTTTGTTGATTACATGTCTCAATGGAAAGGATTTGTTTCAAAGTAGTAGCATAAGATGCGTCTTGTAAGGTAGGTATTTCAAACAGATGATACGGCATCTTCTTGTTTTTTTGCTCTAAGACCTTTTATCCACCTAAATAGGATTCGAGAGAATACCATGGAAAATGCTAAGAAAACAAGAGACCACCACCAAGGCCCATCTGATTCCGTTGCCAGCAACCATGTAACGATTAGAATGATGGTCCCGTAAATCGCTCTAAAGACTGAGAAAAAAAGAAATGACTGAACGAGTTTATTGGAAGATAAATCCTTCACTTCTGAACCACTCATCCCTTTCCAAAATCAAGTCTGTAATGAAGTTTTGTTCCTCAGGCCTTGATAGAACACGTTACACCCTACAACTAAGATAATCGCTGCACAAAATACCAGTTCCCAACCCATCTTGAAGACTAGTCTTGGTAGGTTTGGAGATATGGATAACTGTATTGCTAACATTGAAATTCTGAATGCTAATATGTAGAAAGCAATTGACAAGTCCCATCCACTTCTTCTGAATAAATTCCACCATAATACTCCTATCATAACAACAGGCCCTGCACCCATAAATCCAACCCAAGTGTTGCTTGGAGAGAGTCTGTCACCGATGTATCCACCTTTGAGGAATAAATTTCCAGGATCAATATCTCTTGGGTGAATGATACCATCTGTTTGGCCAAGTGACGCCCACCATGTGAACCACATCCCGATTGGAATTAAACCGACCAAGATTTTCCGACTTAATTCTTTATTGAAATCAGAATTGTGGGATTTCAAGAAACTCCATTCCTTTTCGGTAAATGACTCAACACATCCAAACATAATCATGGATACACCACCACCCCATGCACCCCAACTCATAGTTGCCCAAGCAAAAGCACAGTATTGGAATAAAATAAATGAATATTGGTTATTCAAAAACCTTAGCACAATTGAGGTAAAAACTCCGATAATTAATCCTGAAATCATTACCCAATCAACCGCATTGGAGTCTTGACTTACCAAAACAGGTATCATAGCGAAAACACTTGATATTGCTAAACCAGTTACAAGGCTTACATCCTTGTTCCTGGTTGCATATATCAGCGTAAGGTTGAATGCTATTGCAACAGACCAAACCATCGCATCAGGCTCATATGATTGAGTATACATAACCATAAATCTAGTTGCAGATACACCGTATATTCTATAATCTGAGAAAAATATCGTTGCAATTAAAATCAGTAAGAATGGATATAGAAGCAAAATTGATGTGGAAGAGGAATCCCTCTCTCTGAAAAAGTATGTTTTTCTATCTCGCATTAGCCCAAACCATATTGGTATCATTAAAATTGTGAATCTAGTCTCAGGGTAAATTAATGCAAAAATTAGGACTCCTACCATGGTCCACATGACTTTATCAGTGGAGTAATTCTCTTTGGTTAGAGATTTACGTGCTAAATTGTAGACAATAAGTAAACCAACAAACCCTATTGGGTAATACAACAATGCTAGCCAGTCTCTGTTATTAGAAATAAATGCTGAAACTGCAATCATTGTCACTAAAGATCCTACTATGTACCGATTCCTTTTTTTATCAAGTGACTGGCTTCTTGTAAAATTATACGTTACCCCTGCAATTAACGCTACTGCAATCAAGGAAATTATCAGGTCCAGGGACCTTATTCCCATCTCATCGGCAGGCAATTTGTCCCATTCAATATTATCGTAAGAAAGCCCTTCTATGTGGTGATGGCCTTCACTCTTCATCCAATCATTTCTTTTGATTGCAGCATTCCAATTCCATTGTTCATATTCTTCTTTTTGTGCATCGGTTAGATCAAAGGCATCAAGTGGGATTCTGCCATGAATTGCCCATGGTAAATCTAGTCCAAACACCATAGATGGCAGTGTTGCTAGGTCTCTTTGTGCTACACCTTTTACAGAGACTCCTTTAGCCACCCCCGGTCCCCACATAAATCCAGCAACTTCCCTAATTACGTCTTCAGGAGATCCATGTTGTCCCGTGTCAGTGAGGCCATGATCTGAGGTGACGAAAACTGTCCACGTGTCCGGCACTAATTGGAACATCAATTCCAAATTTTCGTCCAACCACTGCAATTTTTCTTCATATTCTGGTGAATTCTTTGTCATGTGTCTGTGGCCAACGCTGTCCAGCCCCGAGAGGTGCGCAATAATAACGTTAGATGGGCTGTCAAAACCATTAGGTATTTCCCCTTTGAGCCACGAGCGCAAAGTATCGAAAGCTTCCCTATCACCCTTGTAATAATCAGCATGCCCATATCTATGTTGAGAGAAGGGTACTTTGGTTCTGTCAGGATACAAATCTTTCCATACATAATCACCCAATATACCAAGCTGATAATCTTCATGTTCGCTTACTAGGTTCCAGCCATCGGGGGTACCTGGGTGCGTAGGTCGGAAATTCTGTAAAGCCTCGTTTGGCCTTGAAGGGACTCCAGTAGCCATTTCTTTTACGCATATTGCGGTCATTGTCATAGGATTTGTGAGGATTTCCATGTAAGCCCCTTCTTGGACTCTTTGGTTCAAGTTAGGCATTAGTTTAGGGTCGCTCATCATATCCTTTCTGCCACCATCAAGAACAACAAATAGCATTCCTTCACTCACTGCTTGATCAGGGTAAGGGTTTGGTTCCATACCCGATGTTGGAACAGGTGCATCAGAAACAATGTATGAACCAGTAACAAGAAGAGATGGAATAGCAATTATTGCGACTGCAATAATAGCCTGTCGAAATTTTGCGTTTTCGAGCATTTCCATCTCCGCGTTATTTCCCATTTGTCTGCTGTTTTATCATTTGTCAAAGAATTATGAGAAATATCTCTAGTATCTAGAAAAAATTTGATAGCGGGATAGAAATTTGTCAATTCTTGGAAAGTATTTTATGGTAGAGACAAAGGTGACACTGCAAGTCAGGAGAAGGACTTTTTTTTCGTCTGACCTAAAGGTGGTTGCATGTCAAATATAATAGAAAAAATGAATCAAGCCCTCGGCTTAGAACTTAGAGCGATTAACATGTATGCGCATTACGCTGCATACGTGAAAGGAATGCACAGATTACAATTGGAACCCATGTTTCAAGGAGAAGCAACGGAATCAATGGTCCATGCAGCTACAATTCGCAATGCAATTGTTAAGCATGGCGGAGTTTGTGTTACTGAGAGAGATTCACATCCGATTACACATACAGGAAACTACAGGGAAATGCTCCAATTTGCACTCGACACAGAAGTCAAAGCCTCTGAAATATATGGAGACTTACTGGTTAATCTTGAGGATATCGATGATAGAGAACTATACGACGCAGTTGAACAGATTTATCTCGCTGAATTGAGGTCTGTTGAAGAAATTAGAATGATACTAGAGTAACGCTGAGCCCCATGGTGGTGGACGCTGGGGGATTTGAACCCCCGGCCTCTTGAGTGCCACTCAAGCGATCTTCCAACTGATCTAAGCGCCCACAGTGTGCGGTTATACAAACAACTCCAAATGCACACCAATGATAAGGCTTCTCAATCAGTAACCTTTGGGAGTGGCATGGACGTAGAGGAAATCCTATCTGAGCTGATTCCTCAAGTTCCTGCTAATGTGTTCACCAAGTGGCTATCAAGACGTGTATCACTAATTTGGTTAGATCATGATGATGATCGGTTAGGAATGACAAGATTTGAGGAAGGCAATACTGAACTTGTTCGACGCCGAAGGTTGTCTTTAGACCCCGGAGAAATCACGATAGGCTTGCATCCAAGGTTGCTTGAAGAACCAGAGTTATTACGACATACATTGGCCCATGAACTTATACATGCTTCTGGTGTTCTAAATCACTCCAAGGAATTACATGATGCTGTTGACCAAATAGCTCCGGGAGTATCCATTTCTAAATCACCAATGCTACAAGATATGAGAGAACAATTCCTTAAGCAAGCCAGAGTAAAATCTTGGCGA
>DAZU01000128.1 GCA_002507425.1 Euryarchaeota archaeon UBA53 | reverse complement strand
ATTCGTTAGTCTCTGGAATAGGGAAACCTTTCATGACAGTTATGTGCCGCCAAACCATGTCTCAGATTGAGATGGCGATAGACTGGCTGAATGATTTGGATGCTTGGGCACAGTGGATTGTAGGCATTGTCTCCACCCTTATTGCATTGGGAATTGTTAGGCTATTCATGAAAAAATTCGTTCTAGATTTCGTTCGTAAAACAGAAGCTAGTTGGGACGATAAATTGTATACTCCTGTCTCAAAGAGGGCATACATCTTCACATTCTTGCTAGGTATTCAGCTCACAATAAACTGGGTTCTAGGAGCAGATGACAGTTTTTCAAAATCAATAACACCTTTCTTTGATGCTACATACATAATCATCTCATCGTCAATTATCAGTGTATCCCTAATGATTCTGATTCCAGTTGTAATGGATAAATTTTCAGATCCATCAAGCGTAACCGTATCAGGTAGTAATTCGCTAATAATTTTCATATTCCGGGCAGCTGTTTGGTTTGGAGGCCTCTACCTTGCATTGTCGGAACTTGGAATCGAATTGTTTGGTGTCCTAGCATCTCTTGCCGTATTCTCTCTAATCATCGGTTTGGCAATGCAGCAGACTCTTGGTAACATTGTGAATTCATTTATGCTAGCGTTAGATCAACCATTTGAGGTGGGGGATAGAATAGAAGTAGAGGGGAAAATGGGTTCGGTAGTTTCGGTTGGAATTCTTTCAACAAAGATTCTCACTCATGAGGAGAATCTCGTGGTCATTCCCAACAATAGTCTTGTCAATTCTACTGTGATAAATCATGCAAGAGGAGGCGGTGACGGAGTAGGCAGGAGAATCTCTCTAGTGCAGGATATCGGTGTATCCTATGACGAAGATATTTCTCATGTGAAATACACTACTCTGCAACTCATGAGAGACTGTCCATATGTGATAAATAAACCAGAACCAAGAGTTCTGTTAATCGAATTGGGAGACTTTGCCAAAATCTTCAGGATGTATGGCTGGGTAGAAGATTATTCTGACGAATATGTTGCCCGTGACTGGTTACTAAAGAATATAGATGAGCGATTCAAGTCTGAAGGAATCGAAATTCCATTCCCTACCTCTGTCGAAATATCAGGTAAAGCAGGTGCAGCGTTCAACAAAACCAGGAAGAACGTCAGCATTAGGAAAGCACGACTACAAATGGTAAAGGAAGATAAGCAATTAAACAAAGAACGTGCTGCGGCTAAGGAAGAAATTGAAATTATAAATGAAAAATTAAAAGACCCTGAACTTGATAAGAAAACACGCAATTTGTTAGAAGAAGATCTTCGAGAATTAAACAGTATTTTGAGTATGTTCGAGGCCGGTGGCGATGATTGAAGGCAAAGATTGTGCAGATGACAACTTTACAGTTGGAAATAATCTAAACTTGCGATACACTCAAATTGATTTGAATTTGCAAAATCAAAGATAATTAATTCAGCGGGAAATAGTAAAAAGGCCCTATCATGATTGGCCTTAAACCTAATGTGCAAACTCAACCCCGCCGAAAACATGCGCCCAGTTTCACTACGCACATCGGCCTTTGTCTTGACGCTGATCATGGTTTTAATGCCCATGACTCCGTTTGCTGATCAGAACTTCAAATCAAGCGACTCCTCGCCACCTATTGAGGAAGAGCTTAACGAAAATGTCGCTATGGGTGCGGGGCAAACTGGTAATGCCGATTCCCTCGCCCTTGGATTGGATTCAGCCTGTGCAATTGGAGCATCAGGCAACATCAAATGCTGGGGTGATGGAAGTAATGGTCAACTGGGTCTTGGTAACACACAAAACATCGGAGACAGTAGTGATGAAACTGGTACTGACTTGCCGTTTGTTAACCTAGGAACCAATGCATCTGTGGAAAAGATTGTGATGGGCGACAAGCATTCCTGTGCACTATTCACCAATGGTTCGGTAAAGTGCTGGGGAGAATCATCAGTACTGGGATTGGGATATTCAACAAGCGATGGCGGCTTTGGTGACGGATACTTGGAGACTGGCGACACGTTGCCGTTCTTGCAATTCCCTACTGGCCGACATGCTACAATGATTGAAGCCGGAAAGAGTCATACTTGTGCAGTTATGGACAACGATGACCTGATATGCTGGGGTGACAACTCCAAAGGACAACTTGGTCTTGGCGACACGGCTCACAGAGGAGACGCACCAAGCGAAATTGGAAGCAACTTCGCAGTCACAAGCGTGCCTACCGGCCGCACTATCGACAGCATGGCTCTTGGCTGGGACCACACATGTGTTGTTTGGGACAACAACAGCGTATCTTGCTGGGGAGGCAACGATAACGGACAACTAGGATTAGATTCAACAACCGACATTGGTGATGATGCAGGAGAGATGGGAGACAATCTGGATTTCACAGACCTTCCAGGAACTACTAGCGCAATCACAGCAGGGGATGGGTTCACTTGTGCTGTCGTTGACGACAGCGGAACTGACAGAGCATTCTGCTGGGGATTGAATGATTTCGGACAACTGGGTATTGAATCTACAATAAATGTTGGAGACGGTTCTGGAGGCTCTATGTCTTCGATTAGTTATGCTGATCTGAATTACGAGGTGATATCAATCGATGCTGGAGAAGATCACGTTTGTGCTATCGTCCTGTACAGCTCATACTACAAAACGGTTCAATGCTGGGGTAACGGTGCAGATGGAAGGCTTGGATACGGAAGCCAAGACAATCGTGGAACTGGCCCTGGTTCCACTAATGGAATGGGTAACAACCTGCCTCATGTTAGATTAACTTCTTCTTCAAACCATTTTGCATATGTCGTGACTGATATCGAAGTCGGCGCTGGAACAACCTGTGTGATAATGTCAAACAATGACATTGTTTGTTGGGGAGACAATGGTATCGGACAATTAGGTTACGGAGATACTGAAGACCGTGGAGATGGTCAGACTGATTTGCCATTTACGACTGAATTAAGTTTAGAACTTGATGAGGAGGTCAAAGATAATTCGTGCGATATACTCGCTCTGCCAGAGCAAAGAGAAGAATTAGACAGGAGACTAGATTCCGACTCAAGTGATACTGGAGACCTGATTTCCATGTTTGAAATCCCGACTACTGGATGCCCTGCTATTGCATACTATGATTCTGGCAACGGCAACCTCAAATTTGCAGCTTACCACAACGGAATGTGGTCAGTTGAAACTTTAGGCAGTGATTCCAACCTTGTCGATGTTGATGTTGTAATAGATTCTAATGGTATTCCGCATATTGTTCATATGACTTCAAGTGGTTCAGACAGAATTTCTTACACCACTAAAGCAAACGGAATTTGGAGTGAAAATACTCTGACTGGTCTTGAAGGAACTGAAGAATTGTCATTGTCCATTGATTCAAATGGAGACTTGAGAATTCTATCCTTGACAACCACTAGTGTAAAAGAATATACTTGGAGTAGTGGTTCAGGCTGGACGAGCGGTAGTAGTGTGTCCGCATCTTCTCCCAGCAATATTGATTCATATGGAGACCATTCAATTCACGCTACTTCCACAGGATTGTATTATTCAAATTCTTTAGCAACTCCAGTAATTGTCTCAACAGAGGCTTCATCCTCATACATGGCGACAAGCATTGATGTGTCACCAGATGGAACTATTTCGGTTGCTCACACAAATGACGCCTATCAAGCACACTATTCTTCATGTCCAGGTAATTGCTCATCCTCATCCTCATGGAGTACTGAATTGGTATCCAATAACACGTCTAGCGAGGTAATAATGCAATTCGATGGTGATGGAACGCCCTGGATTCTAGCAAACCACAATACGTCAGGAGCCACCATATTCTATTTGGATAATGGTCACTGGAGCAGTCATGCGATATCCGCATGGCCCGGTGCTGCAGACTCATTTGGAATGATTATCAACTCAGCTGGTTATGTTTTCACATCACTGCACCTGGTTAGCGCAGGTGAACTATGGTCAGTCAGCGAGCCAATAATAGCAGGTGCTGGTTTGTATGTAGATGCTGACGGAGATGGATGGACTGGAATGCAGGAAATATCATGTGGAACAGATCGGATGTCCTCATCATCTGCACCAACTGACTTCGATGAGGACGGGCGCTGTGACTCAATGGACACTATCAACAACCTACCATCTATTGGTGACTCAAGTGTATTAACTCAAGGGATGGATTTCGCTTGTGCAATTCTGGATGATGGAGAGATTTATTGTTGGGGTAGTAACAACTACGACAAGTTAGGAGGGTCATCCAGCGGAGCCTCATGGCCGTCTGGTTTCGAAGCAGTCGATATTGATGCAGGAGAGAACCATGCTTGTGCTCTTTCTGCAGCTGGGGAAATTATGTGCTGGGGGAGAAACAACAAGGGACAGATCGGCACAGGTTCTACCTCTGCATCAGAAAACCCTACTGTTATGTCTCTACCCAACAATCACATTGCAGCCGACTTGGCAGTTGGTGCAAATCACAATTGCATAACTACAACAACCAGCGAAATATACTGTTGGGGTAATGGAGAGGATTCTCAAACAGGTCAATATTATGTCCAAGATCTAAATGCTGGATATGATGACGATTTTGAAGCATCAACTATCGATTCTGAGTGGACACTTGAGGGAACAGTGGGACAGTTTGGAACTCAATGGGCACTCGATACAAGTGATGGGTCATCGGGGAATAATTCGATTAAGTCAAGCGGACATGCTTCCTCTAGTGATGTTGGAATATCAATAACTAAAATGTTCACAAACGGCTCTGTTTCATTCGATTTCAAGACCGATACATGTGCTTCATTAAACAGTTGCAGTGATAGGCTTTCGTTCTCAATTGATGGAGTTGAAGTGAATTCAACCAAAGGACAGATGTCAAATTGGTCGACGTTCACAACTTCTATCACTTCAGGTTTACATACTCTAAGGTGGTCATTTAACAAAGATGGTTCATCAGCAAATGATGCTCAAGGAGACTATGTTGCAGTAGACAACATAGAGATTCGAACAGGATTTAGGATTGAAAGTGGTGGAGTTGTAGATTCCCCCGAAATAATGAATCTAGACCCCGGTGGATTACCCGAGGAAATTGTTGCTGGAGAAAGACATACATGTGTAACTAATCACTTAGGGGAAATTAGGTGTATGGGTTACAACGGCGGAAGCAGTAAAATGGTGCTAGGAAATTCGAGCACAACCGAAACAAACTCATCAACTCTAGTACTGGTAGACATTGGCTTTGGAACTGACTCTGTAAGAAGTGTAACAACAGGTTATGACACATCTTGTGCAATATTAGAAAACAGCACGCAAGCTATATGCTGGGGACAGAGAGAAACTTGGGTAGATACTGAAGGAAACACTAGGTCAGGAGAATTATTGTTGGGATCCTCCAGCGCATCCAATACAGGCACAGTGGTAGATTTAGGGAACCCTGGTGATAGAATCTACTCCATAACTATGGGTGAGTCACATGCCTGTGCTATTGTTGAAAACACAATTGAGTGCTGGGGTGTTGAAGAATCTGGTTCGTTTGGGTATGGTAACACCAATAATGGAACAAGCTTCGCAACTCCCAGAGTAACCTCTGTTCCAAACGGACTCAGAGCAATGCAGATTGTTATTGAACATTCAACCGATTCTACATGTGGTGTCTTTGAAGACACAAATGGCGAGTTGTCAGTAATTTGTTGGGGAGATGAAACCACTGTTGGATACTCGGGTACTTCTGAAAATGTGGTATCATTAAACAACTTACCAGTACAAGACGGAAATGGTGACTCAATCAGTCTGTCAGATAGTTCTCAATCACCTTACGACATTGTAGACATCCAATCTGGAGTGCACCACACCTGTGCAATGTCTCGCCAAGGCTTAATCAAGTGTTGGGGAAGAAATAATGCAAAACAATTAGGGTTTGATGCTACAAATCTAAACATTGGAGACCACCCAGAGGAAATGGGTATCAACCTGCAATACATCGATTTAGGACCCAATGTAACCGCTACCCAGATGGCTGTTGGGAGTCAACAAAATTGTGTAGTTGTACAGTCAAGTGTAGATAGTAGTATGAACGGTAAAGTCATGTGCTGGGGTTACAATTCTCAACGACAGATTAATAGTACTTCCAACGCATATATCTCACCATCTATTACGTCGCTATTTGGTAATGATGTGGTAAAACTTGCAATGGCGACAACAGCAACCTGTGCACTAAAGGAAAATGGAAACATATTCTGTATGGGTGCTGACTACCAAAGAGCAATCGGTTCATCTTCCTCCTATAATTACGGATATGGAGATTCTACTAAGTTAGAATATTCAACATCGGGTAAATTTGTAGATTTGTATGGCTCACCAATTAATTCAGGAGCTATTTGTGCAACATCCCTGTCTGGGGCTATCAAATGCTGGGGTCCTGGTTCTTATGTATCTCAAACAAACTCCGACCCGATTGTATTTTATGACTTCAATGGAATCTTAAACTCTGATTTCTCCTTTGGGACTGACTTCGCATGCATGGTAGCGGCAGGCACTACCGAGTTACATGAAGAAACTACACCAATAACCAATCCTGGAGACGTTGTATGTTGGGGATCCTCAAGCTTTGGACAACTAGGTACTGCATCAAATAGCGTTGGAGCAAACAATGATGTTCAGGGAGCAAAACCGATAGATTTCAATGGAACATCAATGATTGATGTTGAATCAAGTATAGATCATTCTTGCTCAATCTCTAGTTCTGGAGAAGTGCATTGCTGGGGATACGGATATCTCGGACGCCTTGGTTATGGCGCTACACAAAACAGAGGAGATTCTACCAGCCATTTCCCATTCGTGACCCCTGTGGAACTTGAAGGAAGTGCTAAGTTAATTTCCCTGACTTACACCTCATCATGTGCAGTAATGACCGATAACGAAGTTTACTGCTGGGGTGATGGTAGTTTTGGACGAACAGGACATGAGAACACAGACCACATTGGAGACCAAGTTAATGAGATGGGAGTAAATCTAGCTCCAACCGATTTGCACATGCGCCCTACTGACTTCGATTTCGACGGCATCATTGACCACTGGGATACTGATGACGACAATGATGGGGCACTAGACGTAGATGATGATTTCAGATTCGACCCATGTGCTGTTTTAGATACTGATTCTGATGGAATGCCTGATTCGATTTATGCTAATTGTTCGACCAATTTGATAGAAGATTTGGACGATGATAATGACAATTGGAACGATACTGATGAAGAAGCATGTGTCTCAAATTCGAAAGATTCGACAAGCATTCCTCTTGATCTGGACAATGATGGTACTTGTGACTACATTGATACTGATGATGACGGTGATGGCTGGAGTGACGTAGATGAGCAGGCTTGTGAGCGCAAGGAATGGAGCACAAGGATTCTTACACAATCTACCAGCAGTTACGATTACGGTTTCGCTTCAAATTACCCCACAGGAATTGTATTTGCAGCAAACTCTCTTGGATACGAGTATGAAGTTCTAGGATTAACCTACAATAATAGAGCCATACGTGCATTCGGATTCACTGATACTAATATCGAATCTGGCTCCACATCATCTCCCAGTTTGGTCAGTACTATCTCCTCTGCAAATTCCTATCAGGTTGGATTCGATTACGAAGCCTATGGACAAGGTGCATATGTTGTGGATGATGAAAAGTTACGATTCCTGAAATTCGGTTCCTCTGCATATACTTTCACAAATAATCCAACTTTGATTTACACTTTTGATAGCGATCATGATGACCAACATCACGACTTATCAGTGGCATCTGATGGAACAGTATACATGACTACTCATGACGAAATTGTGAGTATATCCCCTGGCGGAATTGCAAGTGAAATTGCGTATCCAACTGGTGTTAGCACATCTACTTCATATGCGAAGCACAAACAAATTGCAGTCGACTCAAACCTCGACATACACTTACTAGCATACCACGATAACGCCACTCGCATCTACACATGGATATATGATACCAGTTCAGGAACTTGGAATTCTGGCCTAGATTCTGCATCAGGATCTTTACTCGATGTTGGACCAGGGCGCACATCATTCACAGTTGATTCTAGTAACCAGCCGCATATTGCATTCATGAAGGGTTCTAGTGCCACTGATCTTAATTCTTTTGTGACATACCAATACTATGACAACTCAGGATCAAATTGGATTACAAGATTCACAGATCAAACACCCAGCGGTAATGAAGGAGTGAGCCTTGAATTAGACTCTAACGACAATGTCCACATTGCTTGGGTAGACTATACTAACAAGACGGCATATCATACAAAATTGTCTTCTTCTTCAAATGCACAAACTACAACTAAAGCGATTCAACATGTCTACACAAATGGTTTCACATATAACCACGAGAGTTTAGAGATAACTATCGCAGCAGGCGATGATCCATGGATTTCTTGGTCCCCGTATTCACTAAGCTCCAATCAATACAATCGTTTAGCACACTATGGTTCAGCAATCGATTATTCAATAGACAGTGCAGTTTATCCTAGCGATTATGATGGCGACGGAACTTGTGATATGCTTGAAATTGCGACCTTAGATTATGGCTCTGATGATATCATCTTTGAGATGGAAATGGACATTTCATACATGCCTGAATATCCAGCAATGATGCCGAATAGTGTCGCAATAAGTCCTTCATTACCTGCTGGTTTGACACTTAATACGACAACTGGAGAAATTAGTGGCCGTGTTACAAGTACAGATTTCGCTGGCTCAAATTACATCATTTCGACAACTTCTGGTGTTGAGGCATGGAGCGGCAATATTACAATTAAATCTACAATGGAAAATCCATTATACACCGGTTATGATAACCTATTTACTGGAGGATATAGCGATCAAACCTCTGCTAAAACAGCATTCGCAAGTAATGGTGAAATCGTTACTTTGGAGAGATATACTTCAACCAGTAGTATCCTAGTAGATGGCATTGCTGCCGGCGGAAATCATGATTCCAATGATATTGTTTTGAGCATCAGGGAACCTAATGGAGATTACATTTGGGCCAAGAGCATTAGAGGTAATGGATTCTATATTGAAGATGTTGATGTTGACGATAATGGTAACATTTACGCATTTTTCCAAGCAACTGCTACAAGCAGTGATCCTGTTGAATTCAATTTCGACGGAGTGACGATTGACACTAATGGAAAAACAATTGTTGTTCTTGCAAAATGGGATTACTATGGAAATCTACAGTGGGCAATCAACACTGAATCTACAGGTACTTCCACCACCGATTCAGCATCAGTATCTAGAGCAAGTGATGACGAATCTTCAGAAATGGATTTAGATAAGTCAACTGGTGATGTTGTAATAATCGCTAAAGGAAAGACTGCCAACGATGATTTGAAGTTTGGAGGTATGCAAGTTGGACCGTTTGGAACCTGTCTAACTACTCTCCAACCTTGGGTTGCAAAAGTTAACACAAATGGACAAGTCCAATGGACTTCAGTAGGTAAATCCAACCCAACTAATTGCAAGGCTACTAATGAGCATCAAGTTGTTCTCCATCACGATGGTTCCGTAACAGCTGCAGGACATACTGATTCAAGCACTAGCCAATGGGATTATGACTTTGGGTCTTCTTCAGTCACATACTCTGGCGGAACCTATGCTGGGCATGCTTCATCTTGGATTGCACATGCAGACTCCTCAGGAAATTGGTTATGGGCAGAAAACGTGACAACAGAGAGGTCTAATGGTTACAGTTACGAACATTACTTTACTATGGACAAGTTTAGTGATGATACTCTATTCTTCGCATATGTTAGTAATCGTGATTACTGCACGGACCTTGAATTCGCTGGAAGCTCGTCTACTCCTGCGCTAACTAGCTCTAACAGATTTTGTTTACATGTAGCAACTATGAACCACACCACAAGCGATGTAATTTCAATTGAAACTCGAATTGGTTTTGATGCCAATACAGAGAACTACAAGAGTGATTCAATCTATTCAGAGGTTGATTCCAATGATATTGCACATGTTTTAATCGACACGCATAGTAACTATGGTCATGACTTGAGAACTACTGGGTTTGACAAAGACCTAAACCTCGCATATGATGTAATTTCCAGTTATTGGTCTACCAACCACTACACTAC
>DAZU01000071.1:2165-5306 GCA_002507425.1 Euryarchaeota archaeon UBA53 | reverse complement strand
AATGGGGAATATAGAACCGATTTCCCTGTAATAGGTACTGAGGACAATTGGAAGTATACAGCAACACAGTCGGGCGTTCATGTGTTTAATTTTGTGGGAATTCAAGATTCTGAATTAGATCATGATGTTAGCAGGGGCATAATATACGATTATGGTTTATATCCTCTAGGGTTTTTTATACTCGGCTTCGGTTTATTAAAAAAGAGGAGTGCTCAAAATCCGGAGCCTGTCGAGGCACTTCTGGAAGATTGAACCCACAGAACATCATCTCCATCATTTAATACATATTTTCCAAGTAATAACTCACCATTTTCGTTTAATCTAAATTCATCGTAGATCTTGCCATCATACTGTGGCTTACCAAACATAATTATTTTTTCTTGCATAGAGGATATAATTTCATTAATATTGATAGGGGGAAGATTTTCTCCTTTTTCAATTAACGAAGATAATTCAAGGTTTAACATGCTGTCGAATTCTTCTATTTCGAATGTCTTAATTTCGTCAAGGGATGCAAATCGCTCATTTTGTTTAGGATCGGTTCTGAGATTTATTCCCACTCCTAAAATGGCCTTCGTTTTAGTTCCAATCGACGTTCCTTCAACTAGTATTCCACATAATTTTCTATCGCCAATGTATAAATCATTAGGCCATTTAACAGATATGCTAGAACTGCCTATTGCATTGAACACAGCAAGACCTCCTGCCAGTGACAGCAAACCGGGATTTACATCCGGTCCATTGTGAACAACCCACGAACCAGCATATGACCCATCGAAAGATTTCCAGACTCTCGATCTGCGGCCCCTACCAGAGGTTTGTAACGAAGTGTAAACGTGTGAACCAACTGTATCATGATTTAGTAAATCATCATTAGTGGATTTAGTTTTGTCTAAATGTAATTTTGGTGCTGAATTGAAGGGCTTCCAGTGGCAAGACAAAAATATCTTTTCACCATCTTTGAATTCTAGTTCATCCCAAATTCTGGAAGAAAGATTTGAATTATTAAATTTTGATTTCTTCGATAGCAACAGAACTTGGCCGCTTGGCTTCAGTAAATTGGCTTTTGTGATGTATGTAAGCGTACGCTCACCTAACCCTATAATGTCGTTATCAACAAAGCTTGCCTCCTCCATGGGTCCAAGCAAACTATTGACTTCATCAGGTTGTATGTAAGGAAGGTTCCAGATTATCAAATCGTAGATATTTTCAAACGGAAATTTTTCTGGACCCAATCCACCCTCTTTCACTTCGGCTGAAAGACTGTTCAATGCTAGATTTCCACGCGTTGCAATTGCTGCATAAGGGTTTACATCACAACACTGAACGTCCCAACCCAAGTAAGAACCAAGTATCGATAAAGCACCTGACCCGCATCCTATTTCTAACATCTTTTTTCCGCTACCGCTTCCGAGGGATATAATCCGATTTGCCATTAAATCAGTATCCTCTCTTGGCGGGTATACTGTTGGTGGTATTATCAGTTTGAAATTAAGATTGTTTTTTGGTGACCAATTAATTTCAGCAGAGTTTCTTTGAAGCATATCTATTTCTTTAGATATGCAGGTTAGATCAAAATCAATGTTTTTTGACATTTGGCTAGTTATTCTGCAAGGCCGAAGCATTTATGACTCTTGTTCAATGTTACTACTTCTGCAAGACCCGCCCATGTCATCTACTCTGTGCTGCGTTAATGAAGGATTTAATAATACGAAGTCTTTAAAAACCCACCATAGGTCGGCCAAGAAGCCCAAGAGAAACATTTGGGCCTGTAGCTTAGTCAGGTAGAGCGTCCGGCTTTTAACCGGACGGTCGCGGGTTCGAACCCCGTCAGGCCCGCCTGACAAGAACAGGACCGATGTTCAACAGGGTAGGCGGGGTGTGTAAAATGGTGGTAAAGTCTGCAACTAAGAAGCGGTTAATGGAAATGGGCATAGCAGAAGAATATGCTCACAAACTAGCAACAGACAGAAACATGACCGATATTAAGGCCATGCCTGCCGATGAAATAGCTTCTGTTCTCGGGGTATCTAAGGACGACGAAATATTCACCGGCGCAATGAACGCACTCGCTGAGCTTGGCCAGCGAAGGCAGAAGAAAAGAAGCAGGAAAATCACGATTTCTAGGAAAGCATTGCTTGATGACGATATGAATTTAGCAGGGACAAAATTCAATGTTTTAAATCACATTTTAGTTCCTCATCAAGAGCTTGTTCCCGTCGAAGATGAAGAATCTGCACTCGAACCATGGGGATTGTTAACTACCGATGAAGAGACTGGTGAACCTAGGCTTGCAAAGGAATTACTTCCTAAAGTCCTCATAACAGATCCGGTTGTGCAAGTTATAAAGGAAACAGTCGAGAGAAAACGTGATTCCGAGGCCGGAGAAGGCGAAGAATCCATACCACTCCCCGCTGGATGGCTTGCAGACAGAGTGCTAAAAGTTGTTAGGCAATCTCCCTCAGCTGGGGTCTCAGTTGCCTATCGACTTATTGTAGAGGGAAGTTAATATTGAGGTGTTATCATGAAAGAAATTATTGAATCGTTTTTCCGAGAAAGAAGCCTTGTCAATCATCAACTAGCATCATATGATGACTGCATACCAACGGGTGACAACAATCTATCCAGAATGGAAAAAATAGTTCGGAGCATAAGAGTAGGAACTGACGAAGATGTTGAAGATGAAAACGGCGGGTTAATCAAACTCGATGTTATTGATCAAGACATAATTATTCGTGTAAAGAACATCCAACTTGGTGAACCAACAATTAGAGAAGCAGATGGTAGTGACCATCCTTCCCAACCTATGGAATGTAGGCTAAGGAAACTTACATACATGTCGCCTGTCAAGATGGATTTCACAATATACCGAAGCGGCGTTCCAACCCAGCCTGAAAAAGGTGTTCAAGTTGGTAGTATGCCGATTATGGTAAGGAGTCGAAGGTGCAATCTACACTCAAATCACATCGCAGGAGATCGAGTTCTACATCCAAACACCTCAGAAGAAGATAGGAAACTATGGGAGGGATTGCTCAGAGAGAAAGGAGAAGATCCTCTTGATCCAGGAGGCTATTTCATAATTAATGGGACAGAAAGAGTCCTAATTTCGATGGAGGATTTAGCTCCAAACAGGGTTACAGT
>DAZU01000071.1:0-1817 GCA_002507425.1 Euryarchaeota archaeon UBA53 | reverse complement strand
TATGCGAAAACCACCGAAGTTGCAAAAATATTCTCCCAAAAAGACGGTATGAGAAAACCTCTAACTGTCGAAAAGAGGCGTGACGGCATGCTGATGGTAAAAATCAGCACTGCCGGAACAACCGCAATACCAGTTGTTCTACTGATGCGTGCACTTGGCATTGAAAACGATCAAGAACTTTTCCAAGCAATTGCGGGACCTACTGAAACTTTCAAGTATATTGTAGCAAATATAAACGAAGTCAAAGATAACGAGGAGTATGCCGTTGATTCCCTACTAGAGGCACATCAATGGTTAGAGAAGAAATTTGCAGCCGGCCAACAAAAAGAATACAGAGAGGCTAGAGTTAACCAACTTCTGGATAGGGAATTACTCCCTCACTTGGGAGATGCCGTCGAAGATCGCAAAAAGAAAGCGATTTTCTTGGGTAGAATTGTAAGACAAGTTTTAGAGATGGCTCTTACTAATAGAAAGCCAAACGACAAAGACCATTATGCAAATAAGAGAGTTAGACTTGCTGGCGACCTAATTGAAGACCTCTTCAGGGTTTCCATGGGCCAATTAGCGAGAGACCTAAAGTATCAGCTTGAGAGACATCACAACAGGAAGCGTGAATTAAAAATTACCTCTTGCTTGAGACCTGACGTTCTAACCAGCAAAATAATGCACGCACTAGCAACTGGAAATTGGGTTGGTGGAAGAAGCGGAGTAAGTCAGTTGTTGGATAGAACAACCTACCTTTCTGCTCTGTCACACATGAGAAGAGTGACAAGCCCACTAGTCAGAAGCCAACCTCACTTTGAGGCAAGAGATTTGCACCCCACACAATGGGGAAGACTCTGTCCAAACGAGACCCCTGAAGGTCAAAATTGTGGTCTTGTTAAGAATGCAGCGCAAATGATAGACGTATCCGAGGCGATTCCAGAAAAAGACATCCGCTCCAGGCTAGATGAGATGGATGTTTTCCAACCAGATGATTGGACTGATGGTGATAGAATACACGTGAATGGAGACATATACGGAGTCCACAAAAGAGGAAAAAATCTGGTGACACAATTCAAGAATGCACGCAGACGTGGTGCAATCAGACCTGAAGTCTCTATTAGATATGATAGTCAGAACAGAGATATTTTCATCAACACTGACAAAGGTAGGATTCTTCGTCCTGTGCTTATACTGTATGACGGTGCCCCAAGGTTGACACAAAAGCATTTGGAAATGGTTGCAACCAACGAAATGACATTCAAGGATTTAGTTAACGAAGGAGTTGTTGAATGGGTTGATGCAGAGGAAGAGGAAGATCTCTACATTGCTCCAAGACCGTTTGTTCTACCAGATGTAGTTCCGGAAGGTAACAAATTCGCAGGAAGGCCTCTTAGCCATTCCTCAATTACATGGACTAATTTGGGACAACCAGCCGCCACTGAGGCAGAACTTGAAGCTAACATAACCATGCCAAACGGTGAAAAACAAACCGCTGTTTTCACCGTTCCTCTCCTATACACGTCAGAGCACACACACTGCGAGATAGACCCGCAATTGGTGCTGGGAGTATGTGCGTCCTTGATCCCGTATCCTGAACACAATTCAACTCCGCGTGTAACTGGTGGAACTGCAATGGTAAAACAATCTCTGGGTTTGCCTAGTTCGAACTATAGACTTCGCCCAGACACAAGACTCCACGTCTTGCATTACCCACAACGCTCTATAACTCACACACAAGCTATGGACACTACTAATTTCGATGATAGACCCGGGGGTCAAAACTTCATAGTTGCAGTAATGAGTCTGCACGGTTACAACATGCAAGACGCAGT
>DAZU01000093.1:6842-10530 GCA_002507425.1 Euryarchaeota archaeon UBA53 | reverse complement strand
TCCACATTTGGAATTATTTTGCAACACTTTTCAGAATTGAATATTGGCATTGCAGGACTATTTCTTCTTCTTGGACTGGGATTGTGGATGACTTGGGAACCTAGACCTGCCCCAAAAGGAACTAATTCAGTAACCAAGCTTGTTCTCGCTATGCGTGGTTTGGCTGCTGCATCAGCAATAGGTGTTGCAGTTTATCTTTCAAGTTTAGGTTATCCAATCATCGCAGGACTTGCGGCGGTTTTCCCTGCAATATTCCTTACAACAATGGTCGCCTTGTGGATAGCACAAGGTTCTGATGTTCCAACCGGTGCAGCAGGCCCTATGATGCTGGGTGGAGCATCTGTATCAGTATATTCTTTGATCGCACCTTTCGCTCTTCCTGCATATGGGCTAATTTTTGGTAGCATAATTTGTTGGTTTGGTGCTGTAATATCAATCTCCATTCCAGCATACTTGTGGCTGGTAAAACGATATGTATTTCATTGAATTACATTCCTAAGAAAAAAACCATTACCATAAGGGCAACTGCGAATATAAGGATAATTTGTGTCAAGAGTGTAGGCCCTTCTTTTTCACTCTGGGCGGCATCATTCCACTCTTCGTTCACGGACATAAATTAACAGTATTCCGTATAACAAATTGTTTTTTAGATAATACAGTTTAATTTTTAATTTAGCTATGCTTGGCCATTCCATGCACTACTACTTTCCAGGTATGATTGTCGGGTTCATCATACTCCAAACAGCAATTGTTGCCCCAACACTATTCAAAAAATTGGATATGGAGAATTTTGGTAAAGTAATCAGAGCTTTGTGGCCTAAGTTCTTCCTGTTTCTGACGATATTCGGTGCAGCGACAATCGCATCTGTTTACTTTGAGGATGATCCAAAAAACGCACACTACATAATAGCAGGACTAACAACGCTATTCGCATTGATTTGTTATCTCATGATACCTGCTACAAACAAAGCAACCGATGAGGGAAATCAGAAGCTGTTCAACATCCTCCACAAATTGAGTGTTTACCTTACTGTTGCAATTCTGCTAATGAACATCGGATTTTTGTTTGTTTGAATCTATATTTTCAGGTTCAATCGTTTCGATAGATGTAAACTAAACATCATAAATAATATGTTAAGGTTCGATTTTCAATGGACTTGTGCCCAAATTGCAATATTGGCCTCGACAGAGAGTGGGATATCTGCCCAAACTGCTCTCAAGCATTAAGTCCAGAGGCAATAAAACAGGCTGGCGGCCCAAGGTCAAGGGATGACAGATTCGCTGCAAATGTTGCTTGGTATTTTCATACAATTCCGTTCATTACAGCATTAATAGCAGCTGTGTTTGCTGACTCAGCAGTTCAAAATAGCAGTGCTCTAGTGAGGTTACTGTTTCCTCCAATATGCCTAATTTTGGGAGGTTTTGCTGGTCTCTTGATATTGAAAGGGATAGCCGAAATTACTGAAAAGAAGAATTGAGTTAATCCGAAAATTACTCACTCAGTTCCCTCTAATCGAAGTTGCTCAATTTTCCCTTCCGCTTCCGCCAATTCCGCCTGACATGCTTTCAGTAATTTTGAGCCCTCTTCAAACAGTTTGATTGTCTCATCAAGTGGCGTTCCGCCTGTTTCTAATGCTGCAACTATTTCTTCAATTCTTTTCATAGATTCTGTGTAATTCACATTTTCACCTCAGTGTCTACCTGCCCATCTTGCAAAACAACCGTCAACTGGTCCCCTCCTTTGAGCCCAATAACGCTTGTTATTGGCGAGCCTTTTTCATTGACAGCCATAGAGTATCCACGTTCTAATACTCTGGATGGATTTGTAGAGGATAATACGGATTCAAGAGAAGTTAACTTCCCTTTCTCTTGGATAACTCTGCGATCTATTGAAGAATTCAATCGGTTTAGTAAACCATTTTGCCTTAATTTAGCGTTGGAGATACCTTTCATTGGAGCGGAACTCAATCTCATTACAAGGTTTGATAATTTTTCATCGTGTTGTAAGAATAACCTATCTAGTGCGAAATCCAACCTATCGCTTACTTGTGCGATCAAGGCGACTAACTCGTTCTTTATCGGGATGACTCTCTCAATAGCATTAGATGGCGTTGAAGCCCTAATATCTGCAATCATATCGCTTACCATAAAGTCTGATTCGTGTCCAACAGCACTCACGATAGGGACTTTACATTCAATAATCGCTTGACAAACAGATTCTAGATTAAATGACCAAAGGTCTTCAGGGGATCCTCCACCTCTTCCGACAATAATTAGGTCAGCAAGGTTTTCTGCTTTTTTTATTGCTCGTATAATTTGACTAGGTGCGCCACTTCCTTGGACTAAAACAGGTATTACAGTGTAAGAAAAGTTTGGCCACCGATCTTCAATCAGCCTTTGCATATCAGATAGTGCAGCACTACCCCCTCCTGTAATGATGTGAAGGTTCTTGGGAATGAATGGGGCTGGTTTTCTTGGCCTATCCATTGTCCCATCTTCTCGCCATTTTTGAATTAATTCTCTCCTAGCTTTTTCCAGCTCGCCAATACTTTGAACTGGCTGTATTTTGCTCGCCTTAAATTGCATTCTCCCAGTCTTCACGTATACATCAATTCCACCCGATGCCACAATTTTCATACCTTCTTTTACACCGAGAGATTGGAACGAATTATTTCCACCAAACAATACACAATCGATTGATCCGTTTCTATCTGTTAATGTGAAGTAACTATGTCCGGACCGTGCCAGAGTTAATTTGGTCAACTCCCCAATAATAGCAGCGTTAGATAGGTATGGTTCATTTATCAACGTCTTCCTTGCCATTGTAACGAACTGACCAACTTCCAGTGTCTCGCCCGCCATAAGATCTGTTGTTAGCCCACGGTTCTTGAACAATACCATTTTCTTAGGAAGAAGTTTTGAGGGGACAGCTTATGGCTGACATATTCCAGTGAGGGGTTGGCCCCCACTTGGGATGGTGATACTGTGTCAGATAAAGACGAAGTGAATGATAATTCAGATGGTGAAGATGACTGGATGTCATATGCAAATACCGGCTTTGGCTCAACCGACTATTCTCTTTGGGATGATGCGGCTGATGTAAAGCAAGATGATGCTGGAACGGATTGGGAAAATACCACTTTGGATTTTGATGATGGCGAGGAAATTCCTGCTGCCCCAAGACCTGCTGGAATCAAGCATTTGATTAGATTAGGAACATGCGATTGCTGTTTAGGTAGGTTGTGTGGAAAGAAGCGTTTTGATCAGTCAAACCGAGAGTCAGGGTCAGAAATCAGAGCATCAATCTACGGAGATGACTCAGAAATGTTAGGGGATTTAGAAGTCCCTTCTCTATGTCCTTTCTGCGAAAATTTATTCGAAGAAACAGAATTGCTAGCCCAGTTAATTAAGGAGAAAATTGGGGCCATGGAATGTTCTAGACTGCAACTTGGAGCAAGGTTACCAAAGGACCAAACAGAATCCGAGGAACACTTACGTAAAAGGTATGGTGCACCAGGTTCAGCCCCTCTAAAGTCAAGTCTAGTGGAAGAGGTTGCGAAGGAATTACTAAACCTAGGAGTTGAGGCAAAAATCGTAAATGAGAAACCGGAGATTTTAGCACTATTCGATGTCCTTACATTAACAGTTGAACTTGACATACGTTCGCATTATGTGTATGGACGCTACC
>DAZU01000093.1:1429-6459 GCA_002507425.1 Euryarchaeota archaeon UBA53 | reverse complement strand
AGAGGATGCGAGCGATGCAATCAGACGGGGTTACAATACGAGTCATCTGTTCAAGGGTTAATAGGAGATCCTTTGCTGGAAATATTTGGTAGTGAAGAACACGCATTTCACGGTATGGGAAGAGAAGACATTGATGTAAGGTGTCTAGGCAGAGGAAGACCTTTCGTAATAGAAATGAAAAATCCACAGAAAAGAAATTTGGATGACGATTTAGTAATGAATCTTATCAACGAATCTTCAAATGGAAGCATTGAGGTTTCTGACATAAGGACTTCAAACAGAAGCGAGGTGGTAAGAATAAAAGACACTCCTGCTGAAAAATCCTACACAATAAGATACAAAATCGAACCAATAACTCAGAAAGAGTTGGACGAGTTGACAGCGGTATTAGACATTCCAAAAGATAATTCAAGTAGACACCGCAAGAAAAAATTTCAAAGGTCAAAAAAAGCAAAGGAAGAACCTGCTGAAGATATTGATTATTCATCACTTAAGAAAGCCGATTTGGTCAAATTGTGTGAGGAAAAGGGAATAGCAAAAAGTGGAACTAAGGATGTTCTTATAACCAGACTAACCGAATTTAAAGAAGAGACACTACCACTTCCGGACCAAGATTACGTGCTTGAAATAATGACAAAGCTTCAGGGCTGCACTTTAGCCCAACGTACACCCGAAAGAGTCGCTCATCGCAGAGCCGATAAAATCCGCAGAAGAAAGGTAATAGAAACCTCTGGACCATCGATTTGTGAGGTAAATGACGATTATTTGTTGGCTGAGTTTAGCCTTAGATGTGAATCTGGAACCTATGTCAAGGAAACAGTTCACGGTGACGCAGGTAGAACACAACCTTCCATAGCATCTCTAATCAAAGCAAGATGCACTGTAGAATGGCTTGATGTTGCCGACATTCACGCAGATTAGGTCATCGCGGTGCTTATATGGGTTGGGTAGGTCGCCAAAATGCCTCGAATAGTCTTTTGACTCTAGAAGCAGGATGCGATTACCATGAAGCGATCGAAGGGACAGCGCCAAGGCACCCGTTCTATACTGCGCCGAGGACGACACGAAAAGGGCCGTGTAAACATTAATCGTATCATTCACGACTATTCCGAAGGAGACCGCGTAGCGATAGTCCTAGATGGAGGACAGCAAATGGGAATGCCCCATCGCAGATTCCAAGGTAGAACTGGTTTTATTCAAGGACGACAAGGAAAAGCCTGGGTAGTGGCGGTAAAAGATGGCAACATGCGAAAAACCGTTGTAGCCAGGCCGGAACACCTGCGCCCATTGGAGTGATTTAGATGGACGACGAAGGAATATTTACTGATTATTCATCCGTAAGAGACATGCTGTTAGATGCACAAGGCAGGAGAGGATTCCTAACTTATGAACAAAAAGCGGCTTTGCAGCATGCAGAGTGGGCTGCAAGCAATAACAGAAACGGATATTCAACCGATCCAAAGGTATTCTCAGATATTTTTAATGCGATTATGGACATTGAATTATTTCAAAAGTATCCAGAATTAGCAGCAAAGCTTGCTGAGTTGATGCCCATGCATTCAGATGATGTCAGGGCAGTAATAGCAAGCCGTCGCATATCTATCGAGACAGCAGACGTCGAAGCAATTCTTGACATTGTTCGCCAACATGTTGGCGTTGAATAGTTTTCATTAGCAGGTAGTGAGTATCATGCAAAGTGGTAGTAGAGGCGGACAGCGTAGGCATAACAACAATGGCGAGAGAACCGATCCTTTGATTTCGGTTGAATGGTGCAGAGTCATAGATCACCCTGAAGATGGAGGAGTAATAGTGGTGGTGACAGAACCTGCCATGCACGTAATACGATTGCGCCCCAAACAAGGCGCAGGTCTACTATCAGTTGGAACTAGGATTTACATGGGAATCGATCATTCAAAGAGAGATTTAGTGCAGGATATTCTTGGTTTTGCAAGAATCAGAGATCTATCTAATTCAGCATCACAGGAACTACCAGTAGTTATACAGAAAATGATTGAAGATGCACCTGATGTTTTTATCAATCAGTTTTTCAATCGAGCAGGCAATCTCTCATTGAAAATGCATGCTTTTGAGTTATTGTCTGGTGTGGGCAACAAAAAAGCAATGGAAATGGTAGAAAGAAGAGGAAGAGTTGGCTGGGAAGGTTTTCCACAATTAGATGCTGATTGCAACATAAATGCTGCTGAACTGCTAGCAAAGCGCTTCGTATCAGAGATCGAAGACAGAAGCCTTCAACCCCGCCTGTTAGATTTACTATTACGACAGGGGGAGTAGATTCATGGGCCAAGGTGCCCGGAAACTAATCGACCAACTGCGAATGCGTCAAGACAACGTAAAATCTCTCGGTCAACATTTCTTGAATAACGAGGACGTCTTGGACAAGACAATCACATTAGCAGACATCTCGGGCCAAGACCATGTTATAGAAATAGGACCTGGACCGGGCGTCTTAACTGAAAGATTACTCGAAACGGATTGTGAGTTAACCGCAATTGAAATCGATCAGGGAATATGTGATTTTTTGAAACACACCTTTCCAAATCTTAACCTGATTTCAGGAGATGCTTTGAGAGAGAAATGGCCTAAAGTGAATAAACTAGTTGCTAATATCCCATACCAAATATCATCTCCTCTAATTGACATCACAACAAAGATGCAATCTATTGAGTATGTAGTTATTCTCGTGCAGGAGGAATTTGCAGAGCGACTGGTTGTTGAATGGGAGGGGGACAAAGGCAGTTTGGGGATGTGTAGTATGTTGGATTGGGAATCCAAGATTGAAATGCGGGTAGGCCCGCATTGTTTCACACCTTCACCAAAAGTAAACTCATGCTTAGTTAGTATGAAAAGACTCGAGCCACCCAAAAATTCTAAACTAACAAAAATTTTGATTCGGCAAGCATTTGAACAAAGACGCAAAAAAATACGAAATACTCTCTCAAAAGCACCTAAGAGAATTTCCCGAGTCAAGAATTGGCACAACAAGGCGTATCGCGATGCCTTTCAGTCCATCGATTACCCACTTCTGGATTGCAGACCAGAGGAACTGGAAATTGAAGATTGGCTTGATTTAGCCGGACTTCTAGAAGACGCGCGAGCGGCGATGGGTTGACATCTGACCGCCCTCTCGGCTTGTTCCGTCGGAGGGGTTGCTATGGCAAAGAAGGACACATATCTGGCTTTACTTCGTCGAGGAATCGATGAAACTACAGCTATGCAACTGGCAGATGCGGGAATAAAGATTGGTGATTTGAAAAAGATCGACAAATCCCAGTTAGTAGAGAACTATGGACTCAAGCCTGACATTGCAGAAGGTGTATTAGAAATTATCACTGCCGGACCAAAATCTCACGGCAAAGAACGCTTCTTATCAAAGGTTTTAGCACCAGAGAGAAAAGTCGAAAGTAAAATCGAGGAACTGAAGTTCAAGAGGAAGCAGAAAGACATTCTTGCTGAATTAGCAGAACAAAAAGAGAGATTAAAGTTAGCTAAAGTTGAAGCGTTCCGTGCCAAGAAGTTAGTCATGAATCGGCTCGGTAAGACAGTTGAGCTAATCGTAAAACTAGAAAATAATCTTCACGACGAAGGAAAGGACGACCAAAAGGTCAAGATTCGCGATCAGTTGGAAACTAGAGGTCTAGAGGCTGCTAGGGATCATGAGATGTTGGAACTTGACGGAACGCCTCAGGATATAGTCGATTTCCGCAGGCAAATCGTTCCAAAATTAATTCTCCATGCATGTCCGGAGTGTGGAGAAGAAATGGATCCAAGGAGTAGTAGAAATCCTGATGATTCCAATAATTGGTCGTTCATTTGCTGGGATTGTGAGACACCGTTCTCTCCAGGATTATCGATAGTGGTAGATCAGATTATGGAAAATGGCGGCAGGGTTGTAATAGACCCAGATGCAAGACCAAGGAACCCTGTCCCACCTAAACCAGCCAGCCAAGACTTTGCTGCAATTAATCAACTAGTGCAAGACGAGCTCAAGAAGACAGGTGCTGATGCTGATACAATGACTGAAGCTGCCGAGCAATCAGCATTGACTAGTGGCTTAATGAGTATAAATGACTGGATTGATAAATCACTTGAGAAGAAGGGTTACATCCAAGCTCAAGAGGATAGGGAAGACTTCATCTTAAGAACAGGCGCTGGAGCAACCAAGTTCAACAAATGGATGAAGAAAGCCGGACTATATTTCAACAAGCAAACAGGGCGTTGGTCGCGCTGGGAAGATCGTTAAGGTGTTTCAATGAATGTCCCCCTTTGGGTATGGGCTCTAAACATCATTGGCGTTGTTAGTGCAGTTTGGTTCCTCTCATGGCGTTTGAAATCAAAACTTGCAGAAGTTGAAGATCGCCACGTAGTAAGTGGAGTAAAACATCGTAAGAGATTAGACGAAGAGTAACGACTCCCCTTTATTCACCGATAAGTTTTGAGTCAATATTTGCAGAAGACCTGTCTTTCTCGTCTTTATGCAAAATTCCTAATCCGGCAGTGGTTATTACCATCGATGCAATGAGAGACAATAGAATCATTATTGCAGAAAATAATCCAAACGTATTGAACAACCCCATTGATGAGGTTGCAATTATTGAAAATCCTGCCATGTCCGAAATTGCTGAGCCTACAAGCGCTAATGCACAGGCTCCACCTACTCCTTGCAACGCTTTTCTGTGGTCTCTGCCTTTTTCTTTCTCTTCTCGGTAGCGTTCAGTAACGTGAATACAATAATCGATTCCCACACCCAAAGAAATAGTTGCGATAGTAACAGTCACGATATTCAAGGAGTATCCAAACGCGTATATCAGACCATATAGCCATACTACGACAAGAAGAATTGGTGTAAGGGAGATGATAGCCTGCTTGACTGAGCGGAACCCAATGGAAAGTGTTGCTAGGACGAATAATGACCCTAGAAGTAGAGACGATTGCATTTCATCTTGCATCCTATCGCTTGCAACAAATCTTGTAACAGGTTTACCCGTAAGCATTACCCAAGTCAAAGGTTC
>DAZU01000093.1:0-1007 GCA_002507425.1 Euryarchaeota archaeon UBA53 | reverse complement strand
CCCATGGTCGGGAAGTTTTCGGGCGAGGTAATTCCAAATCTGATAATCATCATGTCATATTCAATTGGATTACCAGAAATTGACATCCACGCTTTTTCAGGATCTATTTCCTCACTTGGAGCAATGTAAAGGTCTACTAGAGATGAGGGGACCTCAGTTCCAGGAATTCCATCCAAGGAAAGGACTCCATAGAAGAAGATGATACAATCCTTGTCTGTTAGGTCGGGAGCATTTAGTATTCCTGTTGTATCACAACCAGATTGGTTATACCCTCTATCCCAGAATGGCTGTGGGTCGTTCAGTAATTGTGCGGATGCAGCTAGAACGAATTCATCAATGGCTAGTATGTCAACCAGCCCGTCTGGGGTTCTGGTCATTTTATCGACCACACCTTCGGTTTTCAGGTTTGCATTTTGCCTGAAATCATCTATTGCGTGGAACACCGCTGGATCAGCAACATCACCCTCTAGCAGTAGCATTGCGGGTTCTCCTTCATCAGAGAAACGATTGCTGACAATTTCCACTCCTAATGCAAAGTCTGATTCGTCATCCAAGAAGTCGTCAACCGCGAAATCTCCTTCCAATTGAACCATTCCCCAAGCAGCTGGAATTGTCAGTAGTAAGCATATTCCTGCAATGATTATTGGTCGTTTTCCCGTTCCAGAACTTACAGCAATTTCCTGAAGCATCTCCTTTTTCATAAATCGGTGATTAATACCTGGCGCCGTATTTTTACCTCTTTTGTTCATCCACTCGTCGAATGATATCCTAACAAGCGGCGCCCATATTCCTGTCAGCAAGAAAGCAGCTAATACGCCAAGAGCAGCTTCGACTCCGAATGACCTAATGGCTGCAACATCACTAAACAAGTTAGCAGCAAATGCGGCCATTGTGGTAACAGATGTAAGCATAATTGCTCTTCCTACTCTGTTGACGGTAATCTTTCCAGCATCTTCTGCGCTTTTACCTAGATTTCTCTCCTCTTTGTAACGATGAAGTGCGTGGAG
>DAZU01000103.1 GCA_002507425.1 Euryarchaeota archaeon UBA53 | reverse complement strand
GGTTATGATGTAGGTTCTATGGAAAACTTACTAGCCAGTAATCCAATGGAATTAGCACTAAGGATTAATGATATCAGACAATCGGTAGATCAACATGATAGTATTCGTAATAGAATTAGTTCGATTGATTGGAGGAGAGACCCCTCGCTATCTGCCGCTGTAAATATCGAACTCTCACAGCCAGATAGGTTAAATTCACTAACTGCTAGAATTCCAGATTTTGTAATGAGATTGTCTAGAAAAGAAGTTGTAAACTCGGATTTTCAATTCCAAGCTTGGAAACCACACCCAATTACAGAAAAACCCCAAGAATCTGAAACTAAGGACAACATAGACGATGCTATGGAAGCCATATTAGAAGAGATGGATGTTTCAAACGAACCTATGGTGTCTAGCGGAATTGAAGATTCCAATTCGGCCCCTACACAAGATGTAACGGTTGTTGTAGATGAGATTGCTCATACACCATTAGAATCCTCCACACAACAATCAGATCAAAAAATGACAGAGGGTGAAGTCTCTACCTCGGGCCATGAGGTTATAGATATTAATCAGAGCAACGAAGATAGAAGTCCTGCTGAACCTGAAGTTGAAAAAGTCATCGCACTACAAAATAATGTTAGTGAGGATTTCTCTCCTCTTCTAACATTATTAAGAAATCTCGGATTTGAATCAGAAGCGAATTTATTCGGCGATAGCGGAGAAATCATGCCGATTCGTAGGGCGCTAGCAACCTCAGTAGGTGTTGAGCCAAGAGATATGAGGCTTGATAGACTCTTGAGGTTGGCCCTGAGGCTGTTACCTAATGGAAGTTCTGAGGATGATGAAAGGCTAACTCTAATTTCAAAATTAGCAAAATTAGCAGATGAACTATCCAAGTGGACCCGAACGCGATTAGAAGCACGGCACGTTGGTTCTAAGGGAATACTAATTGAAGATGCAGAAGAACTCGGACTAGCATTGGAAAGAATACCTGGGCCCGGGACCGCTCTACCCTTGGAGTCTGATGATTTTGTGCTCCCTGGACCTGATGATATTGAAGGACTGTCAAAGGAAGTGGATGTCCTAAACAGAAGGATTTTGCTATCCAGTGCTGGCGGGGTACGCTAATTACGAGCTCAAGTCTCCTAACAGATCGTCTTTCTCATCATCAGATAAATTGTCTTCTCGAGGTGCCCCTTTGACTATAACCGGAGGAGGATTAGAAAACGTTTGAGGTTGTAATATCTGTGGTGTTATAGCGGCTGTGGGCGGTGGAGGAATTGGCATCCCTGACATACCTCCTGGCGGTGGAGGAATGGGCGCTGAGTTAGGTGGTGGTGGAATCGCTGCACTTGAGGGAGGAGGGGGTATTGGCATCCCTGATATGCCTCCTGGTGGAGGAGGAATGGGTGCAGAGTTAGGTGGTGGTGGAATCGCTGCACTTGAGGGAGGAGGTGATTTTGGAACTGATTTGGGCGGTGGAGGAATTGGCATCCCTGACATACCTCCTGGCGATGGAGGGGTCGCACTACCGGGTGGAGGTGTGTTCGGAACAGCCTTTGGCGCAGGAGAGCGCCTCAAACTAGGTGGTGGTGATGTGGGCATCTTTGGAACATTTACCGGTGAATTTTGTTGTATTTTAGAATCGTTCACCTCTGCCGTATTCTCTTCAGCATGGGATTTTTCACTTTCAATGGCCGGCTTTTTAGATTCCATTTGGGCTTCTTTTGTCGAATGGTTGGTTTCCATTTGTCCTGTCTCTGGCTCTGTAACTGCGGGTTCTAGTGCCGCTCCTGATTCGATTTGTTGAACGGCTTCTTCGGATTTTGGTTCGGAGGGTTGCTCGCTACTTTCGTCACTCTCTACTTTCAGGTGAGGCGGAGTTGGCATCGATGTCGGCTTTACTTCTGAGTGACTCTTTGTCACAATTGCCTTCACTTGCTGTTCCTTAATTTTTTGATTTCGCTTAAATCTCTGTGCGATAGATTTTGCTCTATCGTCGATAGCCCTGGTATCTAGATCCTGCCCTCTTAGCACTAAAATCATAGCATCGTCAATTAAATCCATGGCTAAATCAGTTAGTTCTCTATTAGACCGCCAGCGGTTAATGTAAAACGAATGATTGCCAGAATTAGTTGATATTACAAATCTCTCAGGATCCATTAATTGCAATACAATCAAAATTGTTGAAATTAAAAAAGGTAGAGTGAATAATTCTGATATCATGAATATTGAGATTAAAGAAGCCCCGCTTACAATCCACCATATGCCTTTGAAATCATTAAGCCAATCCAGTCTTTGATGTGAAAATCCGGTATATGAATCTCTTCTTGTAGCTAACACATCTTCAATGAATGGGGATGCTCCTATTCGGCTTATTTTGGCAACTCTAACCAAGTCAGAGTCTACTAAAATCGATAATGTATGATTTCCACAAGAGGATTCTTTTAGCGGGAATTCGGACATATTGGAACCGGAACGGACGCCCAGAGAGCGCATTCGCGGAGGGCCCTCAATAAAAGAATACAAGACACTACTAAACCCTGCTATTAGGCCAAAGGATGATGCAAGTATGAGTATCCAAGGTCCTTGGCCCCAATCCATATCGGTGCCAGCCTCTGGTAACATCAAATACCAAACTAACAAGGCAACTCCTAGCAATAATGCCCCACAAATGGATAGTGTGTTTGGTAGTTTAGAGGTTGGCTTGGTAAAAGATTTAACATGGAATATTGTGGCAGTCAGTAGTATTGCAGCACTAATAGATAGCATAATTATAGCAATGAAACCAGCATTTTGAAATTCTTCAACAGGAGTACAATCGTCTCCACAATTTTCAAACTTAAACTTGAAATCATCAGAATCCGAGTCACAATTACCGTTAATACAAACCTCAGAGGTTGTACCTGTTAGGCTTGTTTTATTGTCTACTTTTAAATCTTGAATAAACCCCATCTCGCCCGAAATCTCAACATCTACTCTTTCATTAAGCCAATCATCATTGATGATTGAATTAGATGCTAAGACAAGTGCTAGCACTGTGAAAGCAAGGGCTATTTGAGCGCTTACATTACGCTCAAGTGTAGCCGTTAGGGGTGTTGTTTCCTCAGAGGGTTCTTCCTCGCCCATGTTACCACTTGGATGTAATCTGCTGATGAATCTTCACATTGATTCTATCTCAAGCATGCTTTTCGCTCAACCAGGCTTTTACGTCATTTCTTGCGGAAAACCCTTTGCCTTCTTTTGTTCCTACAACTGTCTCTATCGCCGCTCCTGCTGCGATGTCTAGGACTCTATCGGTGACAGCCCCGTTGATAACAATTGCAACCACGCCATCTACCTCATCGGCTGCTGCTGCTAATTTTGAGGGTCCGACTGCGTCTGATATTGTTCCATCAACATTAACAAACACTGCGTTGTTCTTCTTGAGATCAGAGATGTGATCAAAATATTCGTGAACTTCTGCTGGGGCATCTACTGCTTCCTCTAACCAAGCGTCAGGATCTTCAGTAGGTTCGTCCTCTGGTAATTTAGCTGCAAATTTATCAGCCTCGATTTTCTGTTGCAAACACTTGGTTGCTGTCTTCTGTGGAAGAAGTTCCCATTCTTGTCCAACAGGTGCCTGAGCAACAAAGTCGATTTTCATGGTTTCATTGAGCTGTCTAAATAGCATTTCTCCACCTCTATCTCCATCTATTGCAAGCGTTACAGTATCTTTGCTGGCTGCAAGATCGATTAGTTCTTGCTTAATCGTCCCTGCTCCATCACAAGATATGGCATTTTTAATTCCAAACGTTAACAGGTTACGAACGTCATTTCTTCCTTCGACAAGAATTAGCGAATCACTTGCTTCCACATTTGGCCCACATGTAAGCCCATGGAAGTTCTTAGCTGTTCCAACAGTAAGAACACTGCGAACTTCTTCTATTACCGTCTTTGTTGCTGCATCCCCTGAATTTACCATTACCAACAACAAATCCTTAGCTCTATCAATAACTGCGTTAACCTTTGTAGATCTTACGTCTTGAATCTCCGTAACCACAATCTTGGCCGCACAAGGCCCTATTCTATCGATTGTTTCTAGGCTAGATGCAATAATCGCAGTTTCAACATTATCCATGCTGCTTGGTATTTGGATTTCTCCATTCACCTTACCAGCGCTGCTCTTTACCTCAACATCAACGTGCCCTATTCTTGCTGTTCTCTGCAATTTGCGCAGCTCTAGTTCATCGCCGAGCAGGCCTTCTGTTTGACCCATTATTGCTCCGATAATGTCCTTCCTCTGGACATTACCATTTACCTTTAATTCTGCTTTTATCAAGTATTTCATAGCCTTGTTTGATTTGCCATGACTATTTTTACCTCCTGAGTTGTGTTTTTTTCCCATTAAAATCTCTCCTATCAAAATTCAACTCAAATCCTCTAAAATATGCCGTTTGGCGTTTTTCCAGAGGGACTGAAAAGTAGGCTTTTTGCCTATTTTCTATGTCGTGAATTGGATTTGGACATTTATCCCGGAGCATCAATCCTTTTTGAACCCTACTTATGTAAAAAAGTAAATTTTCGATATTTTCCAACAATCAATGATATTCAAGAAGGGGAATGGTGTGGGATTTTTGTGAGCGGCGAAAACATTGGGGCACTTTTAGTGTTCAGGTCAACCATTGAAGTTATGCTTCGTGATGGCGTCCTTACTAGAGAAGAAAAGCGTCTTATCATTAAGTTAGCAAATTCACTAGGACTCTCAGCCGATGAACCTGCCGAAATATATGCAGCGATTAGGGATAATAGAGAAACCGAAAATGGCAGAGACGTCACGCCAAATGAACAACGTCTAGTCTATGAAACTGTATTTGAGGTTGCAATTGTAAACGCTTCATTATCTAAAGATGAGTTTGCGGTATTGGCACATCTAAGAAACCAATTTAACATAGACGACGAGTATCACGCCGCAATAGAAAAGAATCTGAGAGATTCTATTCAACAGAAAATACAAGATGAGAATGTTGTAAATAAAATGCTGGGGACTTTAAAAGATAGCGTTGAATTTGTTGGGAATCTGTTTGACAGTGTTAGAACAAAAAGTGCCTGAGGATTCGATATGGCCGATCTTCTTGACGATTTATTCGAAGAGGGTTTACCTAAAGGTAGAAAGAGTATGAAATTTTTGAAAATCGCCTATGATTGCGGTTCACAAGGTCTTGTTAATAGGTCAATTACGGACAAAATACTTGCCCAGAGTGGCTTGGCGTTTCACATTGGAACTGATGATCCAACAATGCGGAGAATCGCATCATGGATTTTAACAAATTATTCCGAAAGAGTTGAGGATATAATACATAGGTTATGGAAAAGATGCGGAAGAGAAGATGTGAAATTAATTGGACTCCTTATCGCTAACACGGAAGGGGATGCTTGGAGGAAGATGATGGATTTGATTGATAGGAGTCTCCCGTTAGATCTAGTGCTTGAGTTTGCAGAGGAGATTAAAAGATCTGGTCGCAGCATACCCTCTGCTACATTTTTACAAAAATATTCAACTAAGAAAGTCCAAATGCAGAATGCGATGTTAATCGCATCTCTAGATATGTCACAGGATCTTCTT
>DAZU01000068.1 GCA_002507425.1 Euryarchaeota archaeon UBA53 | reverse complement strand
ATCTATAAGCACGCATTATTCTTAATCCGTCCTCAGATAGTCGGTTACTTGCTTTTCCGACCGCTCTCAAATGACCTTTTTCAAGATCCTCTTTACCACTAAACGGGTCATATAATAGTTCTTTTTTGCAATCATAAGCCATTGAATTGATTGTAAAATCTCGCCTGGATAAATCCATGTAGAGACTTTTTCCCCAATTAACAACATCAGGCCGCCTACCGTCCCCATAACCAGATTCAGTCCTCAGAGTAGTAATTTCATACATTTTATCACCGCTCTTTACAGTGATAGTTCCAAACCTTTGCCCTGTTGGAATTGTATCCTCAAAAGACTCGATTATTTCATCCGGTGTTGCATCAGTACAGATATCATATTCCATTACTTCCAATCCAAGTAGACTATCACGTACCGCTCCACCTACAATCCATGCACCATATCCACCAGCCTCAAGTACGTCCAAAACGTGTTTCAAGTCTAAATCTGGTACAATCAAGGAGGCCATTTTCTCGCCGGGAACATCGGCTGAAACACTCTCCTCCATGCCTTGACTCAAACTCATTCACTGCAAAGCATTATCCCAAACTTGGCACTGGCTATAATCATGGCTTGGGATACTACTGATGTCACCATTGTTGATGTTGAGTGGTTAAAACCACATGAAGAAATCAAATCAAAAAACCGAGATAAACTGCTTGAAATGACCAAAAGGTGGAGGGGATTTACAAAACCTCTGTTGGTAGATTCTGTAACCGGTGCTATTCTGGATGGTCATCACAGATTCTCAGTTGCCAAATGTCTAAATCTAACAAAAGTGCCTGTGATTTTGATTAATTATCTTGATGATTCAGAAATAACAGTAGAAGTCTGGCCGGGGTGCGGTATGGATCATATTTCAAAACAGGAAGTTATCGAAATGTCACTCAGCGAAAATCTATACCCGCCGAAGACAAGCAAGCATATAATATCAAACCACATGCCTCCAATACACGTTTTATTGGATGATTTAAGATGAGAATTAACTACGCTTAGAGGACTTAATATCGTCCCACAATTTATTCCCTCTGCCTTCTAATTTTACAAGATGATTTGGGTTCTCAATCGGAGTAATCTCCACATTGGACACTACGCCTTCTCTAGCGATCGTGAATTTCGATTTTTTATCTTTTAATCCATAGATAGCTGCTGATAGCTCACTTTGAGTTTTTACCCTTATCCCATTTACTGCAATTATCTCGTCTCCTGTATGTATTAACTCTCTAGCTGGAGAATTGGCTTTGTGAGTTCTTACTTTTAGAATCCCAGCAAGACTTGTTAGATTTATCCCTATCCAGGCTCCTTTTTCCTTTTTCTCAGATTTTAATTCAAGACCTAATTTCTCAAAAGCAGAATGTATTTCCGGCACTTTCTTTTCTCCTACCAATGAGTCAAGAAGGTTGCCCAACCTTCTACCTCCGGGAGTATTCACAAGCGCTTTGCGGATGTCTTTGTGAGTGATTCCGGGATTTTTTGTGCCTAGTCTAAAATCATGATACAGTTTTGCCATCACATCATCCATACCGTAGGACCCATTAGATCTCTTACGCAATTCTACATCCAAACAGAATATTGCCATCTCACCTTCCAAATAATATGAAATCTGGACTTCTCTACTATACGAGTTTTGTCTGTAGAGATGAATCCATGCGTCGTGACTACTTTCCTGAAGAGATTCATGTAACATACCATGCCGATCTGTATGTCTCTTCATTTTCCTTGTCCAGTCTTTTCTCCAGTCTTCCTCTGACCATGCGCCACTTCTTAGACAAATAATATCACCCAACCAAGAAGTTAAACCTTCAAACCACCAAAGTAAATCTGAATGAACCTCTTTTTGTAATTCATAGTCTAGGAAATTATTAGGGCGCAATTGCTTAACATTCCATTGATGAAGGAATTCGTGGCTGAATAGAGAAACTAGATCTCTCCATTGATCTTCATTACCTTCTTGAAGGCATTTTCTTGGCATCATTGATGTCTGTGAGCGCAAGTGCTCTAATCCACCTCTACCCGATTCAGTGAGATGTAAGACTGTCCAGTATTCCTTCCAATCTGGAACGCCGAACAATGCAAAGTGCTCTTCTATTACAAGTTTCATCGCTTCTATCAGTCGGTTAATGCCTTCCTCTGGAATTTCCAAACCTCCAGAATCCCATAGTTTTAGGTATTGCTTACAGCCTTCAACCTCAAATGATAACATTGGGTTTGGGTTAGATTCGATAATCGCATCAAGCATTTCGTCTCTACCATTCGCATACCATTCTCCCTCTTTTCCCGGAAGTTGTATTGCTGTTGTCCAACTTTTTGGTTTACTAAGTTTAATTATGTGAGTCATATCTAATCTCTTTTTGTCGATTCCTTTGCTTGGAAGCATCCATGTATATGGTGGCATTATATGGACATGCGAACTATCCAAGTGATTAGCCCTGCATGTCATTTCGGATGCTAGAAGTCTGTAAGTAAGTGTTACATTACTAGCCTTGCTAACACCTGAAATTCTCACTCCATCTATATCGATTCTTTTCGGTTTAACTTCCTCACCATCAACTGTTGCGGATAGGTCTGACATGTGTTGAATTGGTTCTCTTATGAAGTATGATCCGGGGACCCATCTAGGAAATCGAAGTTCCAAGATATTGCTTGTGAATGGACCTGCTATCTCAATGCTAACCCCTAGTCTTCTACTTGAGCCATTATTTGCATCAGCATGAAAAACAATACCCGAATTCATCCTCTCTCACCATATAACTCGTCGACGGAGGCAGATAGATTCATCGCTGATAGCCGCACTAATTCTGAATTATCGTC
>DAZU01000080.1 GCA_002507425.1 Euryarchaeota archaeon UBA53 | reverse complement strand
GACAACAACCTGATCTGGAGATTGAATATATTGATGTGTTAATGCGATACCAAGGTTAGCTCTTTGACGGGGATTGTCTGCTATGGTAGCCATGTAGAAAGCAATACCATTATTCCGAACAGCGATATGATCAATATCATCTTCGTGCTGATGGAAAGCCGTTCCTATTTCCATGGTGTAGCAGAATGAACCGTGAACACCATAATGCCAATCACAGAAGTCACCTGTCGTTGGATACAAGTCGGATGACTGCATGTTTGTGTAATCTGTCATCTCAGCCATTTTATCACCATGGTAAACCAGTTGCTCATGATCGGTAGTTTCACAACCTGTGCAATGGCCCCAAGGATACAATACCAATTCAGAATAAGAATGGTAGGTTAAAGTGGCTTCATAATCTGAGGCGCCATCTCCATCATCATCATTCATCTCTGTCATATCTTGAATAAATTTCGTTTCGGGTTCAGAATTCCCGCCAGCCCAATCTTCGTCAGTCTGACCATCGTTATCATCATCCTCCCCGTCTACATTGTCCTCGTTGAGTAAGCCATCCCCATCGTTGTCGGTAGTATCATACGGACCCGTGTAGACATCGTTGTTGGAAATCCCAGCTTGCTCGTCTTCTGCTGGTGTGCAAGTTCCAGGAATTAGAGGGACTGTTGCCCCAAGCGGCCATCCCCATTCAAATTGATAATTTCTGTTTAAGTCTACACCATCACAATCCTCATCCACCTGCTCATTCATGTCAGGTAATGGTTGTGGTCCGTTATTTCGTAGGTTCTTTCTCCACCCACCACTAGGACAAGATTCCCATGCCGGCGCTGGACAGAAAACGGTTTGATCGTAAATAAATCCGTCAGTGTTCAAAAGAGGTATCAAGTATATCTCGCGATTGTTGATTAGGTTAGTAAGTTCAACCTCGCTAAAGTCCTCATCGACACCAAAGTCTCCTGGATTACAGGCTTTACCATCTCCATTACTATCCTGGTATGCGGGGTCTAGCGCTAAGCAATCGCCATCATCATCAACTTGGCCATCACCATCAGCGTCTCCCCATGGATCCTCATCAATTGCTCCATCTCCATCATTATCGACGGGCCCTCCGTTGTAATAGTAAGCAACAGTCTCCAAAAATAGCATAGGAGTAGTATGGCTCATCCACTCTCTTGCGTGGTGGTTTCCTACGATCATAACATCCGGACGATCGGCATAGTTTCCACGGTCTCCATTGAATGCGTTATACTCACCGCCCTGAACATTTGCAGTAATTTTGAGCCATGGGGACAAGTGGCCGTAGTGCCAACCTTCGTAAGTATCGGCAGTTGTTTCTTCACCTCTTGCGTTAGTGCCTCCATTCAATCCTTCGTGAAATTCGATGAAACCTGGGTTATCTGCTGCAATTCGCATCATCCTTGCCCTTATTGTCTCAAAGGTGTAATATTCTTTGAATTGCATCATCTCATCTCCTCCCCAAGGGAATACATAATCGCAGACTTCGTTACCATCTGCATTAGTCTCACATGAGATATAATCTGCATCATCATCCCATGTATCCCATGGAGTAAGTCCACCTTCTGAGTCCTGAGTTGCAGAACTTACCGTTGAATCTTGAGTGAGAGACGCACTTACAATCGGAGCTAAGAAGGATAGCATGAATGGTAATAGTAGAATTACGAGCGACGTCTTCCTAGATTCAAATTTCATGGCTACCGTCCATCCCAATACATACCCCCTATTCAAAGCGTCGCGTCACTGACATAGCCCCCGAAGGGGGCTGGATTACAAGGAACCTTACGAAAACAACATGGTGTTTGACTCGCGAGGAGTGTATATGAAGAAATTAATCGAAGCGATTCCCGGCCATAACAAGGAGATATATGGCGTGGAAGTTGATGGAATAATAACCGCTTTCCTGCTTGTAATTTTAATTGCGATAGTAAGAGAGATTGTTGGGGTAATATTACCTAAAATATTCTCCAAAATCAGTCTAGGAAGTCAAGTTGCAAAAGATGCCTTATCTGGATCTGGAAAAGCTTTAGGGGTTGCAGTCGGCTGTTGGGGAGGAATGTTTCTTTCAGATCATATCGACTGGATATCATCTGTATTGCAGCTAATTATGGTATTGGCCATCGTTGTAACAGCGTTCCGTTTCGTAGGAGTAATACATGCTTTTGTTCTATGGACGGATGATGACGGAGAGCTGGATGGATCGCAGAAAACTGTTGTATCAGCCGCTGAGAGTATCATGCGATTCCTTATCGTAATTTTTGGAATGGTTTTCATCGCTGATGCACTTGGCTTCGATTTAACAACAATGGTTGCAGGACTAGGTATTACCGGACTTGCTTTAGCCCTTGCAGCTCAGGATACTATTTCGAATATATTCGGTGCAACTACTGTATTACTTGACCGCCCATTCCAAGTTGGGGATTGGGTAGTAATTGGTTCTGTCGAGGGAGAGATAATGGAAATTGGTCTGAGAACTACTTTGATTCGTACTAGTCAAGATACTGTAATCACAATGCCTAACGCAAACCTTGCAAATACTCCCGTTGAGAACTGGGGGAAAAGACGATTCAGAAGATGGCAACCAGTCTTCAAACTGGATATTAATTCGGATTCTGCCAAGGTTTCTGGTTTCTGCGAAGGAATAGCAGAGCTCATTGCTAGTCATGAAAAAACAATGAAGGAAGAAGATTCCTTTGCTAGAGTCTCTGCTTTGGGCCCAGATGCTATCGATGTAGGTTGCAATATATACTGGGATATCAATAGCGGAAAAATTGAGAGAGAGGCTAGGGACAGTTTCCTAATTGATGTAATGAGTTTAGCAAAAACTCACGGGTTGAACTTCCATGATAATAGGAGGCGTCACAGCGTTTGACGCCAATCTGGTTCCATAAGTGAATAGACTAATCCCGATACTACGCCTATTATTCCAAAAGTCAAGTATGCGATTGTTGGACTCGCAATTTCTCCAGCCCTGTCCAGCCAAAGCGTCCCGAGCAAACCAAATATGGCGAGAGGAATACCCATCTTCACAAGACGCATGTTGCCTAATTTTGCCTGAAATCTGTCTACTTTAGAGAGGTATAAATCAATGTCTGAATTATCCATGTTGAATGCGACGCATTCAGCTTTCTCCATTATTTTCACATCATACTGAATATGTGAAACTCCCCCGGTAGCGGTTCTTAATACATCATTTCCGTGGTATTTTGAAGGCATATTTTTGCGCCATTCATGAAACACATCATGTTTTATCGCCTGCCTAATCATTGGTAAATTCAAATCGACATCGTGAATTAATTTCTCGCTAAGAGGTATTGGTATTGGCCTCATCCCTTGCAGTTCAATCCGAGGTAAACCGATCGTATTTGCTGAGTGAGGAGCCCTCCATAGAGTGTTTGTTTTGAGTGTATCTTCCACTAATTTTAGCCTCTCATTCCAACCGTGTTCATCATTAGGTGTAGACCATCCTCCCTCGATTAGCAACTTGTGGAGGGTTGCCAGGAATTCTCCCGAGATTTCATCATTCGAGCTTTTTGGATATATCAGAACGTAGTCGCCATTCCTATCGCAACCAGCAACAGGTAATTGCAGCACAGATTCTAATAATGTCTTGAGTTGTTGATTCCTTGCCAAGCGTGATGCGTTCTTACCCCTAGGTATTGGGATAACAAGTGCTTCAAACTCTCCAATATCATACCATATACCTACCCTATCTTCTTTAATCAATTCGAATGAGGTTATTTCTGGCCAATTCCCCCATTTGTTCTCCAATCTATCCCACCATTCTGTGTTGATCTCTTCAACGTGCAGAGACAGGGTTCCCCAAGATGTTGAGATCGTGTCAACATCATATGATTGGACAATCCCATTTGGCCACCAGGGTTTGTCCTCCATGGTATACGCGAAGGGCAGGGGGGGATTAACTCAAACGGTTGAAGTTGATGGGACTATCAATGGGGGCGATGTCATAGGTATCAGTAATCGCCTCGGAGATGTTCTAGGAAATGCGGTAGAGGCAAAATTGCTCAGAGAGGTAAAACTACATCCAGAAAGTGTCAACCATCTTGCAATAATAATGGATGGAAATAGGAGATTTGCTTGGTCAAAAGCACTTGGGACAAACATTGGCCACAAAATGGGTAAAATGAAACTTGAGCAGGTCCTTGACTGGGTTTTAGAGTTGGAAATACATTACTTTACAGTGTATGCTTTATCTACTGAAAATTTAAATCGACCAAATGAAGAACTCGATGGCTTATTCAATCTCTACATTGAAGGATTGAAAGACATTGCTGATGATGAAAGAATACACGAAAACAAAGTTCGAGTTCAAATAATAGGCCGTAGGGAATTACTTCCAAAATCAGTCAATGATGCAATAGATTATGCAGAAAACAAAACTGCAAATTATGATAATTTCACCTTTACTGTATGCCTAGCATACGGCAGTAGGGAAGAAATGTTGGACGCAATAAAGGGTATTGCTGAAGACCATCGCTCTGGTGATTTGCACTTAGATTCGATAAATGAAGATGAGGTTAGTCGGAGGCTTTACACTGGTAAAATGCCAGATCCTGACCTCGTTATTCGAACATCTGGCGAGGAAAGAATTTCTAACTTTTTACTCTGGCAAATGGCTTATTCAGAGCTTTATTTCACGGATGTGTTCTGGCCTTCCTTTTCAAAAAAAGAATTGTTGAAAGCGATTCAAACCTACCAAGCTAGAAAAAGAAGATTCGGTGAATAGTATGCCTGCTTGCAAAGAATGTGGACAATGGCCTCAACCTTCTCTCGCCGTAGATGCCGTTGCAATACGAGGAAACAGGATATTATTGATTACTAGAGGAAATGAGCCATGGAAGGGAATGTTAGCATTCCCTGGTGGTTTTGTAGAGAAAGGAGAGAATCCAGAGGATGCTGTGATTAGAGAGTTGAAAGAAGAATGCGGGATTGACGGCAGGGTTTTGAGATTATTGGATGTTAAAGGAAACCCAGAACGGGATCCAAGGGGACATATTGTTTCAATAGCATACTTGATTGATGCCAGAGGTGAACCTGTTGCTGGAGATGATGCAGAGACTGCTAATTGGTATGAAATTTCAGAGGTAAAAGAAATGGCTGGTGACCATATGTCAATGCTTGAGTATCTCAAGCAATTCTGATTTTGTATCTGGCCACTCTGGAAGATCTAATTCAGATGTAAGATGAATACCAGCAAGCCAGCTTGCGAGAACAGATTCGTCGTTTTCTCTAGCAACAAATAATGGATAGCCATCATCGACTAGCCGATTCAAAAATCCCCTTTTAGCTGCGCTAATTAGTAAGGTTGGAACCCCTAATAAAACCGCTTCACTAGCCAAAGTAACAGACTGTGTCATCACACCATCCATATCTGCGATTCTCTGTGTTAGGCTCCATGGATTTCCTGAAACATTATTCTCATCAGCATTGAAAGTAGATAATCCGTCCATCCATTTTTCGGGAATTGGTATTAATTCACCTTTGTCATGTATACCATCTCCTTGCAATCTCCTTACCATTACTCGAGGTGGGTCTGAAACCGTTTTAGGACGCATGTGAGGGTGAAGATGAATATGTCCGTGCAAACCATTTATGGAATGAAATTTTGCTGATTTTCGCATTAAAGGTCCTGCCAAAATTTCATCAAAATGGGTGGGAAGTATAATGTCTGTTGGGCGGGCTAGTTTGTGAGCAAGATGGTTTACCTCAGTATCTGTGATGTAAATTCTTCTCGAGGATTTTGGAGCGACTCTAGTCTCTATTGGGGCGCCTACTGAAATTACAGTTTCAATTCCTTTCAGCGCTCTTTTTGAGATTCTGCTACGTTTCCATGCTTTCTTCCACCTACCTTTACCAACGGGTCTAGGAACCCAGTGTGTCTTTCTTCGAGGCATGTAGCCATCACAATTCTCAAGCATTTTCACAACTTCAAATCGCTCACAAGCAATAATGATATCATCAGTTTGAGATAATTCCCTCATTATTGGTGCCAAAAGGCGTGCATGTGCGGGATGATCGACTACCCAAGCACTCGCCATAACCCGGAGAAAAAGACGGGCTATTTTGATGTGCCACCGATAAGTGCGACGTATCATGGAGAAGGAAGCAATCAATATCGAGGGTAGTAAATTGTATGGACCATATACGCCGGGAGTAATGGCTAACGGCATAATTTGGTTATCTGGCCAAATAGATGTAGAGGCCGGCGACGATGTAAAGAGCCAGACCTCTGGAGCGCTTAGCAAAATAGATTCCCTGCTTGATGCCGCTGGGGCAGACAAAAATGCAATTTGTTTTGTTCAAGTTTTATTAGATGATATTTCAGATTTTGCGGCAATGAACGAAATCTATGGAGATTGGGTTAGTGGTATGGACGTTAAGCCTGCTCGCGCTGCTTTTGAAGCCGGTGCGCTCCCAGCAGGTGCCAAGGTCGAAATTGTTGTTCAAGGTGTCAAGCATAGTTAAACTCGGTGATAATAATGCCCGGAACGCCATATATGGAACAACCACCCGACGGTTTGCTAACATGGCCCAAATTGCTAAAAATCGCAATCCCATTACTACTAATTGTCTCAATATTTGCTCTGTGGAATAACCTGTTACTGGAATTAGCAATTATCATACTAGCACTACTATGTGTAAGCCTGCTGTTTAGGAGATGACATACATAACCTAAGACCGGCACGCCATAAACATGGGAGAATGGCCCACTCACTGCTTCAAAGCGTATGACATACGTGGATTGTCTGAACAAGAACTCACGGGCGAGTTTTCTTACAGACTAGGGAGAGCAATTGCAACCTATCTTGATTGTAATTCCTACGCCGTTGGAAGAGATATTCGCGAATCAAGCCCTGGCTATGCTGCGAACCTTATCCGCGGTCTAGTTGATTCTGGAGTGAAAGTTCTAGATTTAGGCATAGTTTCCACTGGCTGTTTGTATCATGCTTGTTGGACTCTACCCGTTGAAGGAGGTGTCATGGTTACTGCGTCCCATCTGCCAATGCCAACTCATAACGGCTTCAAAATGTGCAGAGGAACTTTGCCTCTTGCAGGTGAAGAAATTCAAGAATTGAAGGATGTATTCTTAGAAGGTAATTTCAAGAAAGGACAAGGAGAGTGTCAAGACCATCCCCACGAAGATACGTATCTAGATGCAATTATCGCCTCTACTGGTAAATTGGCAAGACCTGTCAAAGTTGCAGTCGATTGCGGAAATGCAGTTCCTGGTCCAGCAATGTCAAAATTATTGGATAAGATTGGAGCAGAACATATCGATCTGTATTGCGATTGGGACAATACTGAGCCGAATCATGGAGCCGACCCTACTCGGGAATACAACATGGTAGATCTCGCCCTAGCTGTCGTTGAAAATGGATGCGAAATGGGTTTAGGTGCCGATGGGGATGGAGATAGAATTGGGGCTGTCGACGAAAACGGGGATTTTGTTTACCCTGACAGATTAATCGCTTTGATTGCAGAAGATATAGTAGGTAAAGAAGAAGGTAAAGATTTGTTAATTTACGATGTAAAGTGTTCAATGAATGTAGAGAAAGCAATCATTGCAGCAGGTGGCCGACCAATGATGGCAAAAACCGGTCATTCGTTCATGAAACGAGTTCTTGCTGACAACCCGGATGCACTGATGGCTGCTGAGATGAGCGGTCACATTTTCATGTCGGACAGAGGATGGTATGGCTTTGATTGTTCACTTTACAATGCAGCTAGGATTCTAGAACTTTGGTCGAGAAGAAATGGTCTAACATTTAGTTCAGAACTAAATCGACTTGCGCCCAACCTACCAACAACAGGAGAAGTAAAAGTTCCATGCCCAGAAGAGGAAAAATTGACAATCGTCAGTAAAATAACTGACGCTTTCTCAGATTACAAATGCTCAACTATTGACGGAGTAAGAGTAAGGTTTGAGAAGGAAGGAATGCAGTCTGGGTGGTATTTAGCTCGTAAATCAAATACAGAGCCTATTCTTGTTATGCGGGTCGAAGCCAATGATAAGGAGACTTTGGAAGAAATCCTTTTCTTAATCGATAAAAAGGTCTCACCAATA
>DAZU01000046.1:8392-37461 GCA_002507425.1 Euryarchaeota archaeon UBA53 | reverse complement strand
TGTGGAAATTCCTACTGTGAAAGTAGAAGGGACATTAATCCTAATGTTCTGTATGGACAGTGCGTTGGTAAGCGGTATGTTAATTGTCATAGGGATTAAACTTAGTTTCTTCCAGTCTTGGATAAGTGGCCAGACCAAAGTTGCACCACCATGTATACATTTCGAGGCTTTTCCTCCACTTACCCGTCCGTAAACTACCAGAATTTCGTCAGAGGCACATCGCTTATACCTCGTGACAAGTAGTATTATTCCAAATGCAAAAATTAGTCCAAAACCTGCTATTAGCAGAAATAGTGTTACTCCAGTTTCCAAATTACTCACCTTATTCTTCCGATGATAGTTCATCACCCTCGCTCAATGGCTCGACAATCAATGTCGATCCAATCACATCAACGACTCTAATCATTTCGCCGCTTGGAATTAGCTTTTTCTTATTTCTTCCTCTTGCAATCAAGGTTCTTAGTGAGCCACTTACGGCTACTTGCACTTCTCCTTCCTCATTAGGCTTGATTCTTGAGTAAACATGGCCTTTCGCACCAATTGCATCTGAGTGCCTCATTGTTCCGTCAGCCTGCAAATTAGAGATTCCTTGCATCATGTATCTAACCATGTAAAGCGAACCTCCAGCGGCAAAACCTCCCGAGAGGACTGCTAGAATCTCCTGTTCTGTTGCAGTCACGACAAACAGGCCAGTTAAACCAAACATCATGATTGCCGCAGCAATTCCTTGTAGACTGAACAATTCAAACGCAAGTGTGCTATCCATGCTTACATCCGTGTCGAAGGCGGTATCTACAACGCCTCCAAGGATATCTCCAACTAGCATCAAAACCATCATCAAGATGAAGAATAGTGACCCAAATACTGCACAGCAAATGAATACAAGTTCCATTACTGAAGGAGCGGAGAAGCCCAAGAAATCAGCTAACCAATCAAATAGACCCATTGCGACCCCAGACCTCCCTTGTATTATTCCTTAATGACATTATGGTCGTCATTTTCTGTGTCAGAAGTTTGCTTGAGTTTTAATTTTTCAAAAATCGCAACAACGGAAACAGACATGCCTGCGAAAATAGCGGCAAGTATGATGTTAATGCCGGCTGCATAACCTAGCAGGAATACCCATACTGGTAGAAAGGCCAATAGAAATCTTCTCATGAAAGGCCAAAAACCACCGAATAGTTCATCAGAACCATCGTCGAGCATCTAATCATCTCAAAAGAAGACCGTTCCAACGAACAATGTCAGTGCCCACATGCCTATTCCGAACCATATTCCTTTACCTTGCTTGGAGATTTGATCAATATGAACTTCCTTTTGGAGGTTTTTCATTGGATTGAGTAGCAAATCCCTTTGTTCGTTTCTAAATACTACCAGTCCCAATACGAAACAAGCCGCTGCCCCTGTTCCAAACAATGTCGTAATTGCACCACTAACCTCATCCATTAATTTGAGTGATAACCAAATTTGGGTTACAGACATCATGAACCACAGAAAAGACCCTCTTTCTACCATTCCCATAAGCAACCCTAGAGTTCCCTATTAATTCATTTTTACCCGGTTTTGTGATTTTTTGAGTCTTCGAATAGGGTGTTTCAAGTACTCCAACCTTGACTTCACGCTCATGGCGAGGATACGTCATGGAGTCGCTGGCAAACCAGTCGCACATTCCTTATCTCCAGTCCTCACTGCCTTGGTTCATGCCCATTTATCCCGTAAAAATCAAATTGATTTACCCGGGTTGAAGGGTGTTGCAATTATTCCAACAGAAGGTGTGGAAAACGCCTTAGCATGGGGGTATGCAGGATCCCTGCCATCGCCTCCAGATTGGGATTATGTTAATTCACCGTTGGGTAAATTCAGAGCTAATGCTTTGCTCGATAGAGCGGTAAATGCAAGCATGGAATATGTTGATCCTGACAGTAGGTTGCCAAATACAGAGTTACCAAAACAGAATTTCAAAAAACACCGTTACCATGAAGATGAAGTTTGGATATCTCTTACTTCTCCATTAAAACATCAGTTATCTGCTGCTGCTGTGAAGTGTGTTGACAATGCAATGGAAATTCGCTCGGTAAATACTCTGAGATGGGATGGTCAATCTTGGTGGGCTGCTTCAACAGATGGGATGGGTATGAGAATTGTTGCAGAAGCATTTGGTTATCCAACAAGCGGCGTGATTGGAATTACAGGTGGTGGTGGAGCTGCTAGGTCAGTGGCATCAGCATGGACCCAGGGTGGAGGTCAAGTTAGGCAACTGGGAGGTAGGCGAACTCTAGACGAAAACGGCCCGTGGTCGTTGTGTGATAGTTCATCTGACTTTGAGGTCGACTTTGACACCGATAATGGTGATATTTCTGTTGGATACAAAAAAATGGAAGGAGATTTTGATTCTAGGGTGAATTATCTTTCCAAAAATGCAGATGGGCGATGGTTTCTTTGCGCACAACATCTTATGTCATGGGCCAAATTGTGGGCGCCAGAGTATTCTAGTGACCTGCCATCTCTTTCTTTGTTGATGACTAGGTTGATTGCTGTCGAGGTGCATTTGAGTTGAAAAAGGTCTTTTTGATTGCTGCGCTGTTTGTAATACCTTTGGTAGCCGCTGAGGATTTCCCTACACAAAACGTGAATTCAGGTTTTGTATCCTATGTTTCTGATGCAAGTGAAGAAATCGGAGAATACCGAATCTCATATCCATCATTAGAAAATGGTGAAGAGATTTCTATGGCACAAAACGGACCATTTGCGGTTGTAATTTTCATGACAGATGATGGTGAGGAAACCGATCAATACATTTGGTTTCAAGATGAAATTTCAAAATGGGGTTTCATAGTAATTGTAGTCCAGGATGATGCAAAATATGAGTCGATTTTCAACCAATTATCCTCATGGAATAGCGGAGAGGAAAATTTAGTTTCGGGATCACAAGGTATGTTCGCATTGAATCACATATCGCTTGGAGGTCATGGAACAGGAGCTTATTCTGCTGCGGAATTGGTTAGAAGTGGATCGTATGAAATCGACGGACTGTTCGGACTTGGTTTGGATGGTTCGCAATCCGATTACACCAATTCTGTAATTTTATCCAGACCTTCTGCTGCTCTGTTCTTGACAGGCACAACTGATGATATTGCACCAGCCGGAGAAAATGTAAACCAGTATTTACAAAACTGGCCAGGAGCTTGGCAGATAATGTATCCTCTTGGAGCAAATCATGTTGGTTATCAAGAAAGTGACACGTTTTTTGAAAGATTTGTTGATGGGGATTCAAGCATGGGTAGAGATGGTCAGCAAAGTCATGCTATCGATCATATACTACCATACCTCAATCTTTCACTGAAGGGTGATGACGAATCGTACAAGCACGCCTTCAACCGAGAGGATAAGACAGTTTCAACAGATAATGAATCGTATATCGATGAGGATTTATCTCGGTCTAGGTTGTATCACATGGATGATGTATTGGCATCATCTACTAACGTAACTCTGAATCAGTCGTTTACTCTAAGTTCTAATGTAACTCACAGAGACGGAAGCATCGCTTATGGAAATGTAACATGTCTATTACCAAATGGCGAATTATCAGACGGAATTTTGCAAAACGGAGTTGCTTCATGTGAATTAAATGGCTCGTCGCTGTCTCCGGGATTTGCAAAAATTGAGCTTAGGATTGCAGACTATTCTTTCTCGGATTGGTCAGAAATTATCATACAGCGGGTAGGTATACCTTTGGAGATAAACCAACCTATTCCGAACATAACCCTAAATCAGCATTCATCAGTTGTCATTTACCCAAGTGATTTTGCAGTAGATCCAGATGGTGAAGAGATATTGTTCACTAACGCTCAAATTTTCAATCACAGCGAGAGGTTGGGCTTAACCAATAGCATTTCTGAAATAGAGATTTCCCATGTTGCAGATCAAGAATGGTCTGGAACTGTTCAAATGAACTTGACTATCGCCGCTGGAGATGATGTGGCAAATTTGTCAGTTAATGTTACTGTTATACCAGTTGATGACCCTGTATATCAGTTTGAGACAATCCCACAATTCCAGTCTGTTGAAGACGGTGAAAACATAATTCTTGATATGAATGATTATGTTAAAGATCCAGAATTGGGGGCTCTAGTTTCTGTTCCTGCAAAAGAACATGAGGGCCTGAGAGTTGATACTACTAATTCTAATTCAATCCTAATCGATCCACAACCAAATTGGAATGGTGCTGAGTTAATCGAGGTATTGGTTTCAGATGGAAATACAAGTCCCATAACCGTGGTAATTCCAGTAAATATAGTACCAGTTGATGATGCGGTAGAATTCTCAGATACACAAATTGAAATTGATATGTTAGAAGACAGCAACCTCGTTTTAGACATAGCGAATTACACAATAGACGTTGACGGAGATGATCTAGTATATTCGATAAATGGGCAATCTGAAATTGTTGATGTTTTGCTAGAGGACAGTGTGTTGACAATCATTGGGAAGCCAAATATGAATGGTGTCAGTGAATTTACGCTGAACGTGACTGATGGCGGTAACTTTAGCAATATGGTGATTACAGTAAATACTCAATCTGTTGCAGACCTCCCAACTGTTGCAATTTCCTCTATCAATGTGGACTTGGACCGTATCTCATTACTATGGACAATCTCAGATTCTGATGGTGACATAGGCTTACTTAAATCAGTGACACTAGCAGGTGAGGAGTCATTAGGTGAAATTACGTGCACTGGAACTACGTTCCTTACGTGCGCTACTTACTTTGAGAATGTTGATGAGGGCTCATACATTCTAGAGATCAAGGTTTGGGACTCGAATGCTCAGGTGTGGTCAAACATTGTTACTCAAGAGGTTGAGGTAGATTCTATCCGAACTTTAGATGATAATTCTAACTCTGATAACGCATTTGGCCAATGGATACTTCCTATTGGGTTGGCATTAGTTGCCATTTTACTAATCATCTATTTATCACAATCACGAAGGGAATAATCATAACGGAATATTTCCATGCTTCTTAGGCGGGGACCACTCTCTCTTTGAGTATAATATACGAAGTGCCCGTATCAACCTCATTCGACTCTCTTCTGGATCTATAACATCATCTAACCAGCCATTGCGAGCAGCGACGTATGGATCACCAAATTTCGATTTGTACTCACCCACAAGTTGAAGTCTAGTTTCTTCTTTATCCCCTTCCTCAGCGGCAGCGATTTCTCTTCTGTGGATGATGTTAACAGCGCCTTCAGCACCCATTACTGCGAGCTCTGCTGTTGGCCATGCTATGTTGTAATCAGATTGTAGGTGTTTACAACTCATTGCAAGATATGCCCCACCATACGCTTTTCTTGTTACAAGCGTCAATTTAGGAACTGTTGCTTCAGCGTATGCAAAGAGTAACTTCGCTCCGTGACGAATAATTCCACCCCATTCTTGAACAACACCTGGTAAGAATCCAGGGACATCTTCAAACGTAACGAGTGGAATATTGAATGCGTCACAGGTCCTGATAAATCTAGCAGCTTTGATTGATGCGTCAATATCTAGGCAACCTGCAAGAACTTTCGGTTGGTTCGCAACTATTCCTACAGTCTTTCCGTCCAACCTTCCAAATCCAATTAGTATATTCTCAGCATAAGAATCGAATAATTGCATGAAAATATTGTCATCAACAACTTCTTCGATTACTTTAACCATATCATATGGTTTGTTTGGATTATCTGGCACTAGTTTCGATAAATCTGGATTTAGACGACCAGGGTCGTCACCAGTTGGTTCAATTGGTGGGTTAGATTCGTTATTATCAGGTAAAAAGGATAAGATTTCAGCTGCCAAAGCACAAGCATCATCCTCATCTTCTGCAACCAAACAAGCAACACCAGAACGACTGGCGTGTAGCTCGGCTCCACCTAGTCCAGCAGCGTCTACTTCACCGTTGAGGCATTCAGGAGTTTCTAGAGGCGAAGACATGAACAATTGTCCATGTTCGCTGCCAAGAATTGTGAAGTCAGCTAAGCCAGCTCCCAAGGCTGAAACACCCACCACAGGGCCTAAAACAAGAGACAGTAAGGGGATTCTTCCAGAACATTGAACCAATCTGTCAAGCAATTCTCCTGTGCCTCCCAGTGCAGCGATACCATCCTGAGCACGCTGTCCTCCTCCATCCCATATTCCTATAAGAGGAACTTTTGATCGCTCTGCCATCTCAACAACTTTCGAGATTTTCTTTGCATGCATTTCTCCCATTGAACCTCCATGAACTGAGAAATCTTGTGCAAAGCAGTATACTCGTCTACCATTTATTGTACCATGACCACATACAACCCCATCACCCAAGGTTTCGTGCATGAACATGTTATAGTCAGTAGTTCTATGTGTTAGGAATGTATCTAACTCAACAAATGAATTTTCATCCACCAGTGCTCTAATCCGGTCCCTAGCAGTCCCTCTTCCGGAGCTACGGATGCTCTCTTGTCGCTTGATTCCTCCACCGACGCGAGCTAAGTTACGCTTGTATCGCAAGTCCTCGAGTGCATCACTCGAATCCTTTGACATGTTATCCTCCAAAAGGTTACGGTTATTCATTAAAGCGGTTACTTCATGAGAGTTGAGATGTTTTCTCCACACAGATTTTTTGACAGAATTTCTAGGTCTCTGCCCTGCGATAGTGCCCAGTGTATTTTGACAAGAAGTGCTTCGGGACTTGAAGTAGAGCCATGGCCCAAAATACCCATTTCTTGTTGCTGTCTTCCTTTCGAATATACGTTCATATCTACTGGACCATTTATGCATTGATTAGCAACTATTACCGGTATCTTTGTTCGAGAGAAAAACTTTGCAATGTTTTCGTTTTCTGGCGCATCCCCCACTGGATTTTCAATAGGGAGATGGCCCAGCCCCGTTCCCTGAATTAAGATTGCAGAATATCCAGAACTTTCTGCTGCTTCCAATAGGTCGGCGTGAAGATGTGGGCCTGCAATAAATTGAGCGACTCTGATATTCGTATCATATTTTGTTGAGGGCAAAACTTCTCTCATTTGCTCTCCAATAGTTGTAGTGTGAGATAGTCCTGATTTGTTTATTCTGATTTCCCCTAATCTCTCCCCATTAACCATCTGGAATGCATCTCTTCTAGTAGAATGCATCTTCCTAACTCCTACACCAGGAGATACAGCACACAGTCCGTCTGCCGAACTAGAATGCATTACTGTCACAGCAGCATCGCCCTCTCCCGTTACAGGAGGTCCGTTAGCGGCCCAGTAAACTGCCGATAGCAAATTTTCACTGGCGTCTGAAGAAGCTCTATCCGAGGACCTCTGTGATCCCGTAAACACGATTCTACCAGCAGGTCTTCCTCCATTTCCGGCAAATGCAAACGAAAGTGCTGCTGCGCTAATGTGAAGAGTGTCAGTTCCATGTGTAATCACCACTCCAACTGAGCCAGAATCAAAAGCTTGTTCACATGCTTCTATCATTGCATTCCAATGCTGAGGCCGTATATCGTCTGACCACATGTTTCCAATTTTCACAGAATCAATATTTGCAATCTCTAAAATTTCTGGTACACTAGCAAGCAATTCTTCGGGCTCAAATCTCGCAATTACAGCACCGGTCTCATAATCAACCTTGGATGCTATCGTACCACCAGTATGGATGATCGTCACTTTTGGCAGGTCAGTATTTTGTTCAATATTTACTGTGGATAGTGACTTGGATGCAATCTTGTCGTCTACCTCATCAAATGAATCAACCATTTCTAGTGGGTAACTTACATTGTAGCCGTTTTGTAATTTTACAGTAACATGTGCTTTAGCAGCACTAGGTATAACCACGCCTTGGTGAGATGTTTTTCCAGCAGGACCGTTCACTTTTAGCAAGATACGCTTTCCAACGGAGGGTCCTTCTAACATATACTGCCGTAATTCTGATGCCACTTGAATGTTGGTGATTCATTGAAATAAATCAGCCCAATCATAACTACTTCAATGTCAAGCGAGTTTGAGTTATCAACATGTCAATCGATCCAATTGACTTTACCCGTGTCTACATCATAAATAGCGCCGTGAACTTCAACACCTTCTTTCAGCAAGGCATTGTTTTTTAGCGAATTTACATCAGATTTGAGTTTCTCTTGGGCATCATCAATCATTCTTGGGGTGAAATTAGAAAAGTCCTTTTTCGAAAGATCTGCAAGAGTATTTCGCACATCAACCAGTGGTAAACTTGCCATAGCGCACTTTGTATGAGGCATTATTACAATGCGCTCACAGTTCAGCAGGTAACTTGCGAGAACAATATCGTTTTCAACCTCAGGATTGAGTTGACCTCCTGCATTCCTGATTACTTTAACATCTCCAATTTTCAATCCAAATATCTCATGGGGTATAATTCTGGAATCCATGCATGTCAGGATGAGAAGTCCCTTTCCAGCCTTACCAGGTATGTCTTTTCCACTAAATGTTGAGACAAAAGTTTCATTCAAGTCTGAAAGTTCAGAAATTGTGACAGACTTTTTCATAGTGTGTAACAAGAGAACCAAGCATTTTGTTATTGTTATAGAATTTAGCGCGCATTAATCAATAATCGAAGTCCTAACCAGTTGACAAACCAACACTCCATCATGATTATATCACAATGGTTTTTGGTTGAATTATGACACCTGTGAGAAGGGCCTCAATCGTGACAGCAGTAATGCTACAGATGTTGATGTTTGGAGCCATAGCTTCTCCATTAGCCGGCTCAGTCAATAGCATGGGTGATGCTAGCAAAATGAACCAAGATTTGGTAACAGAAATTTCTGTGAGCAATGAAGATGAAATATTACCAGTGATATACCAATTAAACAGCCCAGTAACAGATAGTGATAAGGCATATTTTGAAACTCTTGGAGCAACTATACTGGGAGATGCGCCTCTGGTTGATGGAGGATTAATTGAAGCATCAGTCTCAACAATAAGAAAAATCTCTACCTGGGATAGAGTAGAATATCTTGAATTGGATAAACCTCTGGAATTCTTTTACCTTCCACACGAATGGGGTGGGGACCCAACACAGCCAGGAACTATGATGCATGAAACCACACACGTGGTAAGAGCTACAGATGCTTGGGATCGAGTAATAGTTACACCCTCTGGAGAAATACAAAGGGAGGTGGACCTATCTTTCTCAGAGTGGGATGGAGATGGAACAGCTGTTGTCGACTTAGACACTGGCGTGGACGCGGGACATCCAGATTTTGATTACCTCGAGCCTTGGACTGGAGAGAAGGTAATTTACTCTGCGAAATTCAATGGTATTTCATGGTCAGAAACAAGGAATTCCGATACTAGTTCAGGCCACGGAACACACGTAGGAGGCACGATTGCAGGAAACGGAGATGCATCTGGAGGAAGAAGAGCTGGAGTTGCTAAAGGCGGTCAATTGGTTGCACTTGGAACAGGGGATGGAGCGTCAATCTTCGCTGCTGAGCAAGGCCTAGAGTGGACTTATGCTAATTCCGTTCCCGGACAAAATCCATACCACGTTAGAGTAGTATCAAACTCTTGGGGAACTGATGGTGATTATGATCCAAACGGCGTAATTGCGCAGCTTACAGACATGCTAACTTTTGATAATGGAGTTGCTGTAATTTTTGCTGCATCCAATTCAGGAGGCTCTGGTAGTGAGTGCTCGGGAGATTTGAGAACGAACGTGTATGCTAATACTCCTTCAGCGATATCAGTCGCTGCACTTACTCATGATGGAACAGCAGTAACCTCATTCTCCTCAAGAGGATGTATGAATCAACAACATACATGGCCAGATGTTGGCGCTCCAGGAAGGGACATATGGGCTACTGCACCGAGAGCTACTGCAATCGATGCATCTACCAGAACCCAAGGTGACCTGTATTACATGTCAATCTCTGGCACATCAATGGCTACTCCTCATGTTGGAGGTATGGCCGGATTGTTGCTGGATGTAGCACCCTCATTGGGTGTGGCTGATTACCACAGGGACGACCACGATTTTGGCTCAAGCCTGGTTGGTGGAGATGGGACAGCAGCATACGGTCAGTATGAGGATTGGGATTCAGCTAATTACAGTAGAATCCACGAGGTTGAACTAATCCTTGAGCTCACTGCCCGTTACGAAGGCATGGGTAATTCTTGTGAGGATGGAAATAGCGAGGATAGTTGCAGCGATATCCCAGAGTTTTGTTACAGAAGTGCAACAGGTAAATGCCATGACTGGAGAATAGGTCACGGCCTAACTGACACAGATGCTGCCGTTGCTCTTGCAAGGACATTAGAGTTGATGAGAGATCAAGACTCTGATGGGTTTGTTGACCACCCTGAGTACAATGTTTGGGACGCTTATGCGATTTATGAGAACATGATGAGCGAAGTGACGATACCGGTGAATACAGATAGAGCAAGACACTCTTGGAAGGGTGATTGGAATCATTTCAACAATGGCCAAACAGGAGCTGTGTATTATACTGAGGACTCACATTTTGTTTGGATTCCAAACGGAACTACTAGACTTGAGGCAACATTCACAGCAACCGAATGGGATGTAGATACACTGCAAGCAGGAGCTTTGCAACTATCCATAGACCTAGGCGAGGATGGTAGTAATGATGCACAAGGCGTTGGTGTAAGGCAAGCAAGTTCGTGGTATTACGATATTGATGTAGACTCATCTCACTGGGGCCAGTGGGCTGAATTTGATATTACAGGGCAAGCGATAACGCTGTTTGGATTCTTGGAAGATATCGAGTTCTTCGAATCAAGAGTCCCTTACACGGTAGATGTTATGCTAACATTCGATTTATCGCAGCCAGTAAACGTAAATTATGAACAGCGCCCTGATTTCTATTCTGACCTAAATCCAGCACCTGCATCAGACATGTATAATCCTATGATGGATGGAATGCTGACATTCACCAGAGATGCATATGACCAACAAACAATCGTCTCGCTGATAGAGCCAAAGGTCGACTCAATTAATGAAGAAGAGAAGGGGCTATTTTCCTCGTTAGGAGAGATATTTACTCAAAACCCATTGGTAATGACTGTAATATTACTTCTAGTCATACTTGGTGCAGGTGGAATAGGATACGCTATGAAGAATCGAGAAGAGGAAATTCAGCTGGCTACTCTCGCAGAAGATGGTTCAGAAGAGGAAATCGATGATTGACCTTATTCCTCTGAATCATTAATTTTGTAATAGTGTCCTACATTTGCTAATCCTGAGGCCAGAATAACAGACATAGCAATACTAATTGTTAGTAATTGCCCAGTTTGCCTCGCTGGAGGGAATTGTGCGAAAGAAAGCAGGAAAAACACCGACATCGATGTGATTGCAGCACCCCACCTTGCAAACTTATCATGTTTGGTTTCTCTGTGTTCTGCACTTGCATGCGATAGGTAGTCTGCTGCAAAACCCATGCCAAGCAAGACCGCGGGAGCTGCTGATACACCGCGTTCTCCTATCAAACTAGCACAACCATCTACTGCTGCACCTATTGCTATTGTTCCAATAGCTATTCTGAATGATCTTGGCGCAGATTTCGTAACTATTCCAGCTATGAATAAAACAGCGATACCAGCGCCTAATATTTGCAAAATTCTTGAGTTGTCAAATTCTTCAGCAAGTGATGCTCCTGTAATGAAATCGCCTCCCACAATCCCTTCATTGTCAGTTTCCTCTAGAAGCAAAACCAAATCATCAAAGAAACGTAGAGCTGCTTCTGAGTTGCTGCCGTCAATGAAAGCAGCGATTATGAAACCTGTGGTTTCTCCTGATGTTTGCAGTCTGTGATCTTCAAGAATTGGGGTTTTACCATTTTGATTTGAGACACTGTTTAGAGTTGAATCATTTTCAAATTCTGAATCAAAAGAGATGCCCATAACAAGTGGAGTCTCAGACATCCCAGTTTCAAACGATATTACACTTGGATGTTGTCCAATTTGTTTTTGTAAATTTATTATATTGAGATAGTCTTGATGCGAATCTCCATCAACCTCCACCAAAATCCAAGTTACTGTACTAGAAGCGATTAGATATTCGTCCTGTAATATTTCAAATTCCGCAAGTGACGGATCATCTTGGGGAAGGAACTGGTTTATGTCATTCAATACTTCTACACCTGATGGTGATATTAGCGCAATTACAGATAACATCACCAACGCAATAGGCCACCCCCAGCGTTTCGATTCTAGGTTTTGGTTGTAGGAAATTCTAGGTGGTGGCCCATGATTTTCTCTCCTACTCATGTAAAAATCTTCCAAAACAAATCTAGTGATAAGCCAATCAAGGAAAATTCCAACTATCATCATCAATGCCAAAGAGCTTTGAGCCTTTATAATTGAAAATAATGAAAGTGACACAGCTGCTAGTGTTGTCACTAAAGCAAGAAGCAGCAGAGATCTAACCTCATCTCTACTTCTTGAAGATTTGCTATACCAAAATGCTCCATCCACAGCAACAGCTAGGATAATCGGGAATGCAACAGCATCGATAATCGATATTGGGATTTGGAATAACGAAAATATGCCAATCTCAGCAGCGATTACCAAGCCAACACTGCCCAAAGTAACTGCACAGACTTTCAGATCACGTATTATCACATACATGACTAGGATAAGAATGAAGCCGGAAGGAATTACCACAGAAACCAAATCATTTTCAGCAATATTTTTTGATTTTTGGAAGAGCATATTCACTCCAACTGCCTCAATATCAAACTCAGTATTTTCACTAACTTTCTCAGCCCATAAATTCAATTTATTCCAATCGGTTTCAGCACCATCTGGATTGGTTCTATCCAGCCATACAAGCCAAATAATTTCGTTTGAATCAGGAGGTGCTAACTCACTAGCACCTGGAAAGGCGGGGCATGCGATGTGGAATTCTGAATTTTTTGGTAGTAGTAACATGGTGTTTTTGAAAGCATTCGCTTCCTCAATAGTAGCGTTCTCTCCACACCATCCTCCTTCAATAACTGGGTTAAGCAAATCTCCCCATTTTGATGCATTTTCTACACTCCTATTTCTAGACTCAAACGCATCGGACCAATATGAAAAAGGGGTTTTTACTCTATCTACACGGACATCGTCATAATCCCATGAAGTTGAGTCATTACTACCATCCATAAGCTCTCTTTCTAAGTTTAATAGGTTTGAAAAAATTTCAAAATCACTAGAGACTGATCGGTCCTCATCGTGTTTTATTTTCAGTATGAGTTGGCTGGTTTTATTTCCGACTAAACCTTCTTCCTGGATTTTCTCTTTAGCAGGATCTACAAAGACAGCATCAGTGTTTAACACTAGATCAACAGGCATAATTATGGAAATTAGCGCAAAGAAAACAAATGACATTGTGATGCCAATTTTCACTTTCCTAGTTTCCATAGCATTACCTCAAAAAAGGTTTTGAGATTTTAGTTATTGACTACTTCCACTCATTCCATCTGCCGGTTTCAGCGTCCTTCCACCACCAGTTTCCACTTCCCTGCGGATATTCGGATACCTCGTAGCCATCCTGCATTGTTCCTGCATGGTTTGGAGGAGGGCTTGAGGGAGCTGCTGCTGCGAAACCTACTGGTTCGGTTTTATACACTTCTTGGTTGAAAAGAGCGTCTTCTTGATACCAATCATCCTCGTTACTGGAACCCCTTCTAACGAACATTGCTGCGCCTGCGATAAGCAACACAATAATTCCAATTAGGGCTCCGATAGTTAATGTATTCATTCCAAGTATTTTGTTTTCAGAGGAATCGGATGTGCTTGCTCCCTCGGAGTCCTCATCATCTGATAATACACATGAGTTATCGTCTTCTGTAGCCTGTGGGTCGTAATTGGAAGCGTCTGAGTCAGTGCATCCAAGAATCTCATCACTGTCGCTTACGCCATCATTGTCCAAGTCATCGTTTGGTCCATCCCCTACGTTGTTAGATTCATCTGTGCAACCATCTGCATCAACTGAGTCTCCTTGAGGTGTTTCGGGACACAAATCGTAGATGTCATCTACTCCATCATTGTCATCATCAAAGTCCAATGTGTCGGTAATTCCATCACCGTCACTATCCGTTGTCTCTTCTATTTCACTACCATCCTGAGTTAGTGTAATTGTAAATTCTATTGGATTGTACATTCCTCCAGATGCTCGAATTAGGTAAGTCCCTTCATCTAAGACAAATGCAGTTTGGCCACTATCATCTGTTAGCGAACTGCCGATTGTGAACCCTTCCTCTATGACTACAACCGATAGTTGATCCACTGGTATCTGAGTACCTTCCTCAACTATTGTTAACAGAAGTGTATCACCTGCTGATGGGTTCTGTGGCAGATATTCGATTGTTAAATTCTTCATTACTAGAGGCTCTGGATTTGGTTCAGCTATTTGTGAACCAATAGCAGCACGGATAGTCGCTGACTCACCAGTGCCTTGTTGAACTAAAGCTATTACTGTGTAGTTGCTTGTTGGAGATGCCAAATGTGGCAATGTTAAATCTGCGCTACTGCCAAGACCCCAGGCAATAGAGTTTACATCTCTAAAGAATTCATCAAATAGGTCGAAAGCGTCCTCTTGGTTGATATCTTGACCACCTTCGCAGTTATTATCGTCTCTGTATTCACCTGGACTAACTTCTAGCACAAACTCCGAGTTGAGGTCGGTTCCTGTGTGTAGATCATAGTCTCCTTCGCTTACTTTGAACTGGGCTCTCATATATTGGGAACCTGGATACTCCTCACTCCAACCATACTCAGAGTCAATTTCATTTCCATCGGAATCCATTAATTGAACATTTGTTGTGTCGATAATCTCGCTCATCACTAAGAATTCATTGTTGTAATCCTTTCTTAGCTTAATCTCTAAGTCGAGATTTGCAGTCATCCAATCCTCATTGGAGTTATACTCAACATACTCACAAACACTCGAAGACCTTCGATCCTCGGCAACCCATCCCACATCTTCCCGTATTCCTTCGTAGATTAGGGAGGTGAATGATGCAAAGTCGATACTAGCGGGATCAAATCCTAATTTTGGAACTGCGATTGCAAATATTCGACTTGCTTCTCCATCGTCTGAATTCAGAGCAATATTTGTTGTCTGGCCCGGTCCTAATGCTCCCATCATGTCAAGTTGACCTGGGTCACTCAGAACAATGCCAATGTGTATTGCTTCAGCCATAATCTCGTCGTTTGGATTTATGATAGCCATTCCCATCAATGACATTGGGGCATCAAATCTTACTTCCTGATTCCTCGAAGTATCATCGCTTTGGAATTCAAGAGTAAAAATTTGTTCTTCAGTAAAACTGTCCCAGTCAATGTCTGGGAATGGGACAGAAAGTTCCAATGGTGCAATACCAATTGTTGCATTGAAATTATCGTAGGATACATCGTTAGGGGTAATTGTGACTGTATTCAGTCCGTTGTTATCAGATTCTGCTATGTAAACAGGTAATCCTGCAAATGTTGTTACCTGTTCCAAACCGGTAACTGACATTCCTCCATTGGTGATATAAGCAAAATTCAGGCCAATTCCTGTCTTAATATCCCCGTTATCAAGAGTGCCCTTAGATTGAACAATTGAGATGTAGATTCCTGGGTGATTTGGTTCGAAAGTTATGGATGCTATACCATCTTCGTCAACATCCATGATTTGCTCTGTAATTACCTCAAATGGCCCGTTTGTGATAAAATTGTCAATTATTTGAGGCGATGGTGTGCTTTGACTTTCACTTTCGAGTCTGCAATCGCTACCTTCTTTCCAACTTGTCCAGTAACCACCTTCTTCACTATCAGATTCTTCTACCCAGAAGCCTGAGTCAGTATCATACCTTAGGTAGTCTGTATGGGTTGTTGCAAATTCGTCTTCAAACTCCACTGAAATGTAGTATTCTCCAGAATTTTCGTAGTAATGATTATTCCATCCACTCGGGTTATCATCTGAATTGTCAACATTGTAATCAGTTGATGTGCCATCTCCCCACGAAACGCTGACGCTTTCTAAGTTAGGCTTGTAATAATCGTAATAATCACCCTCATCATTATCAGTTCCAAAGGAATTGTAATCGTAGCCAATATCTACTGATTGTCCGTTTGAGTTGCCAGTGCTTCTAGCACAACCCAGACTACCGGGGAGCGGCATTTGGATTAACTCATTGAAGTCAATTCCCTCGGATGTAGTTCCAGAAATTACCAAATCTACTAATCCTCGCTCACTTGGAAGGTAAGAACTTGCATCCCAATTAGCACCACTCGATTCTAGTTGTATACTTTCGAAGTAATATGATTGAGGGTGGTTTCTTCGATAATCATCATTATTGTATTCTCCCATAGGCATAATCTCTATTGTCATATCACCATCTAGGTCCTCGCCAGTGTAGGTTCCTTGGATTGTGTTGGGGTAGGAGGTTGAAACATCATGCTCTCCTTCGGGTTGTAGCGACTCGACGGCGGATTGTCCTAATTGTGGAGATACACGCAGAATTGCAATATCTGCTTCAGCATCTGAAATTATTCCCGCTGAATCATATGTTTGTGACGTAACTGTGTAGGGTTGTCCAACCTGAGCGGTTTCTGATTGATCGACCAATACCCCTATGGCAGAGACCATGAAAATTTCATCATTATTTTCAATAACCATAGATTCTAACATAGACGGCCTCAAGCCTCTCTCAATCTCAAGTTCAGCTCTAGATATATCGCAACTCGTGTAATCTTCGAGCGGCTGAGATAGTGTCCAAGTTGTAGGTTCAAGTTCCGGTGCTAGTAAAAGTCCGACATACTGGTTGCTCCACTGACTACTCTTTGTTAATGGAGTTGTGACTTGGTAACCCCTTTCGTTTGTCATTGTGATGCTGAATACGGTTTCCTCAGTAATGGAACTTGTATGGCCTTCACATTCATATGATTCATCAAACCTTAGTTCAACTCCAACCTCCAATAGATGCGGATCATATTCTGTCGTCATCATTGGGAATAGGTCGTCAAAGATTACCGATGTAGGTCCGGAGTCTGAATCAGATTCGCCCTCTTCATCCCCTTCATCCTCTTCCTCGTCATCATAATTTGGCCACTCAACATCAATGTCTGACCTTGATGCGTTATTCATCCACGACCCGAATTCCTGAAGTACTTCCCCTGTGCTTTCCCAAACAGGGTTTTCAGTTGAATCTATGACAATTTGTAAAATGTCTTCAGGCAGTGTATTGAAATCATCGAATGCATCGTTGACATAAGGAGCATCACTTTGCATTCTAGCAGTCCATGTTCGCCCTTCTGATGTGTCCAGTAAATACTCATATTGCCAGCGAATAGAGTCGGGAATATCATCACCATCGAAATCTTGGATGTCAGTTTCTCCGTTTATTTCTCCCGCCATTTCAACAAATCTTAAAACGAATTTTTGGAATGGGGTCATATTTTCAAATTCTCCTTCAATCAATGGTTCTGCCCATGCAGTTAGACCGTTCGCTATGTCCTCAGGGTGATTTGAAACAGCAAGTAGAGCGATATTTCTCATCAATACCTGAGCGGATTCGAAAGGCTTGATATTGTCAGCAAGGTTATCAAGAGCAGTGGTCATGTTACCCCATTCATTACTGCCTGTGAGGGCGTTATATGCAGCTTCAAAGTCGCCAGTGCCCTCGAATCTAGTGAAATTTTCAATCACATCATATGTTCTTATGTAATCTGATAATTCATCAAACTCGTGGAACGCTCTTGGCAATGCCATGTTATCCAAATATGTCATTAGTCCGACGATAAACTGTATGCCTGCATCAGCATCATCTGAATCAAGCATTATCATTAGTGCTTCAAGGAAATTTGAACCTGCTGAGAGGTTGTATTGGTTATGACCAGCATCTAGCATTGCATTCCACAGTTGTCTACTACCTCCTGCACCGCTTCCATCTGTTGCAACTGCAACAAAGTTTGACCATCCTCCATTTGAGGTGCCTTTGGATTCTAACTCAGTAAATTCATCTGCGATTTCTCCTAGTGGATTTGCAGTATCCCATGCAGTATCGATAGCACTCAGAACTTTTTCAACTTCATTTCTGAAAATCTCTCTTGATTGTGTGGGGTCATCAGCAGCATATCTTCCACCATCTTCGATAAATATTCTAGCACCATATACTCCACCAGTTGATGTTACAGGGATAGTGTATTTTCCTTCCCAAGTCATTACTGAAGAATCATTATCATGTGTACCAGTGGATTGCAGCACCACCCTGTCTATGAACTGACCTTGGCCAGGGAAGGCTGAATTGATAGTTGAATCAAGGGGGTCTATATCATATTGAACTATATCGGCACTAACTATTGAATTGTCTGTATGACCCATGGTATGTGCTTGGATATCAACCTCAGATCCAACGCTTGCAAATTTAGTTGTTACAAAACCGTCAATACTCAGAACAGAGACTGAATTGCCACTAATCTCACTATCATTGGGTGCTGCAATATTCGCTATTGCAGGTTGAACAATCATGCACAAAAATAAGAATGATACGAAAATCGCTTTCTTAGCCATGATGTTCCTATGGTTGACTAGTATTTACTTGATTCTGTGTATGAGGATTCTGTGTAAACTGTCAAATTTGTGATATTGCCAAAACCAAATTACCGTTTTTACTGTAAGCACCACACCCGATATCCCCTGAATCTATTTCAGTCCAAACACCGAATGAAGACGTAAAAGAACTACTGGGCATTCCAAGAGAAGTTAGCCATAATCCCATTGGGTGAATCGATGATGGGTTTTCTCCAGAAACATTCCAAGATTGCATAGCATCAATGTTTTCGACCTCATCAAGACACCAAGGATGATGATTTGGGATTGAGTTAGTGGTTTCAAGCAAATTCTTGGTGTCTCCGAGATTTACTGTTTCATTGGAATGTGAACCAAAATCACTTAATTTAACCCATTCACTTGGGATGCTTACGTTTACTGGTTGCTGTTGATCTTTCAGTCTAGTTGTTAAATTAATTTCCTCTCGGTTTAATCCATCACAATTCATAGTGTTTGGTAGACAACCATGAACGTTGACCGATTTTTGCAATATTTCTTCCACGTAAATAACCGGGCCGGTCCTACTTTTCTCAATGTCATCGTATGCCACTAGAGACGCATCATATCTATTTTTTAGAGCCCATTTTTCTGGCTGATGCTCCATGAATACGTTAATCACTTTAGAAAACTCATCCAAATCCCAATCTATTGTTAACCATTCTCTCGTTATGAAATTTGAGCCATCATACTCCTGAAGATGCGTTACATTTAGAACGCCCTCTATTCTCACCTTTCCTCCAGAATTGATTGGTTCAAGATTTGAAACAACTACTTCACCACTCAGACGAATTCCAACAGGATTATTATCACAAATATCACAGTTAGTTGCCGTAATTGTATCGGCAGATAAATTGAGTTCTACAATTGCCCCAGGACGGAATTCTTCAAGGCCTAGGGATTTCATTGTAGAGCTAGTAAGCAACCTCAATTCACCGTTGATTGTATCAATTTGCATATTAATATCCTCTTGATGTTTTTCATCAAAATCCAAGGAAATAGTTGAGAATATTACTAGAATGCAGACCAGCAGTTCGAGGGACAAAAAATGCTTATTTGATAGTCCGCTCACGTATCTGTGAAGAGACTTACATTCATTTCAGTATCTAGTGACACACAATAAAACTCTGTAATTATTCTCCATCATGAAACATGGATACAAATATGAAATCCTTGATATTCTCGATAGAGAGGACTGATGCGATTATGGACGATATACCTCTAGAGGACTTAATCAATACTGAATTACCATTGGATTTGCTGCGAACATGGTTGGAGCATGCCAAAGAAAATGGATTAAGTGAACCAACCGCGATGAATATCGCCACTATCAATTCACAAGGTAATCCTAGAAATCGTATGGTTCTTCAGCGATATATTGACGATAGAAATGTAGGTTTTTACACCAACCTAGGTGGTGCAAAGGCAGGCGAAATAAAGTCCCATTCAATGGTTTCTGCAACGATTTGGTGGGCAGATATTGAGAGACAGGTTAGGATTGAGGGTAAAGCTAGAGAAATGGAAAGACATCTGGTAGACGAATATTTTGCGTCAAGAAACCGGAATAGCAGAATATCTGCGTGGGCTTCAAAACAAAGTCAAGAATTAGAATCGATGAAACTATTGCAAGATAGGTTCGATCACTATGAGTCAAAATTCTCAGGACAGGATGTGCCAACCCCTCCCTTCTGGGGAGGTTTCTTGATTGAAGTAGATCGCATTGAATACTGGGTTGGAAAGCCTTACAGGATGCATGAAAGGATAGTTCTAACAAAAGAAAAAGAAGGCTGGTCCAAAACAAGGCTGTTCCCCTGATTAAAGAATCGCGGAGTAATCTAGTGGTGGACGCTGTGGGATTTGAACCCACGGCCGCTTGGTTGCAAACCAAGCGCTCTTCCAGCTGAGCTAAGCGCCCCTAGGTTTGTCTGGTAGGCTTCTCCCTTTTGAGGATTCACACGCGGTCAACTGTTGCATCTCTATCTGGACCTAAACCTACTGAAGAGATTTCTACTCCTAGAATTGATTCGAGTTTTGTGATATAATTTTGAGCACCTGCTGGCAAACCTGCAAATCCAATTTTGTCGTCATTACATTTTCTTGATATTCCAAGCCACTCCTCTAGAGAATGTGAAGGGAAACCCGGCATTGATATGTAAATAGGTTCACAATCTTCAAGTTGAATTGCACTTGCAGGCATCTCATGGATTTCAGAATCTCCTATCTTATACCCTACGCAAATTTTAATTTCATCAAGACCACCTAAGACGTCGAGTTTTGTTAACGCAATTTCTGTGAATCCGTTGATTCTGTTGGCATGCCGCATAACGACTGCATCAAACCATCCGCACCTTCTTTTCCTTCCGGTAGTAGTGCCGAACTCATGTCCAACTGTGCCTAGATGGTCGCCGTCTGCATCGAATAATTCAGTAGGCATATGCCCGTTTCCAACTCTAGTGATGTAGGCTTTTGTTATTCCAATTACCGTATCAACGTGTCCGGGATGGATACCTACACCATGGGTGGAATTTCCTCTAGAGGTTATTGATGATGTGACAAACGGGTATGTTCCCTGATCTATGTCAAGTAAACACCCTTGAGCACCTTCCAGGATTACTCTTTCTCCAAGTTTTAAGGCGTTATCGAGTAATAGCCCAGTATTTGTTATCGCTTTTCCAAACCTGTTTATTATCCACTCAATTTGTTCTTGTAATTCTTGAGGGGTTACCCTCTGTCTGCAACCTGCATTCTCAAGAGATATGTTTTGTCTTGATGCCATCTCATCATAATCACAATACTCTAAATCAGCAAATCTTAGACCTATTCTGTTTATTTTATCCGCATAAGTTGGACCTATGCCTCTTCCAGTTGTTCCTATTTTCTTGTCTAGTCCATCGATGTAAGTGTGATATGGCAAAATTATGTGTGCTCGTCCGGAAATGTACAATCTCTTGCCTGCTGGATCATTTCCGCCTCCTTCAACCCAATCATTGAGCTCTTTATCCAGCACCCATGGATCAATTACCATTCCGTCTCCCAAAACCAAGTTACAATCTTCTCTGGTTATTCCTGAAGGCAAAAGGTGAAACTTTAGAACTCGCTCTCCCAAAACTACCGTATGACCTGCATTGTTACCGCCTTGGAATCTAGCTACCCATGTTGCATTTTCAGCGAGCCGGTCAACCAACTTACCCTTTCCTTCGTCTCCCCATTGTGCACCCAATACGACAGTCGCTGGCATTCTTATCGAACACTCGGCAATCGATAGGGTGCTTGAACTATCCGCCATCGAGGTTCTAAAACAAACCTCAATTTTTGGTTAGTCTACTGGAATTTATACAAAATAATAAAATTATTTTTGTAGCTTAAATAATTAGAAACGATGCAAAAAAACCACGGGTTTAAGTAGTATCAACACCCTGTTTCTGTGGTAGTGAGAGAAATAGAGTGTTCGATGCTTAGTAAGCCGCTTGTTTGAGGGAATGCCATAGCAAAATACATAAACTTATGACCTTACTACATAACCTGAGGTTGAGTAGACATGGAAGATAGGAGAAGAGTTCGTCTGGACACAGAAAATAGAGAAAACGGGCAAAGAGACAATATTGCAAGGAGAGGTATTGGGTCAAGTCGCCCTAACCGCAGAATATTGGATGGTCACACCAAGGCTTGCTCTGAATGTGGTCTGGTAGATTGGAAGACCGATTCTTCAAGGGGAGAAGTTTCATGTGGCCATTGTGGGTTGGTAGTAGAAGAGAATAGTTTAGACCCGGGTGCTGAATGGACTAACCACGACAATGTGAACGACCGTTCTAGAGTTGGCGCTCCAACAACATATACGCTCGCTGACAAAGGTCTGAACACAACAATTTCACACTCTGATTTATCCAGTAGCGCAGCTAGTAGGCTTGGTATGAGTGCGAAGGCCAGATCTGACTGGCGCCGCCGTAGAACAATAGATGAAAGGTCAAAATCAAGCATAGGCAACACAAGGAATCTCATTAAGCCGAATCAGATGATTCGTGATAAGTCCGGGCTTCCTCCTTCTCTCCAAGAAGAGGCATGCAGACTTTATCGTCGCCTTTCAGAAGAAGGTTATGTAGTTGGGCGCTCAATTGCGGGAGTGACAGCAGCATGTTGTTATTTAGTTGCAAGAATTGAGGGTATTCCAAGAACTATCGGTGAGCTGTGTGATAAATTTCAGGTTGACGAAAAGGAATTATCAAGGATGATTAGAAATATTGCAAGGACTTGCAGACTTCAAAAGGTTTCATCACCAAAGATTTACTTTAGTAAGTTTATCAGTGAACTCGAACTACCTGCTAATACAATGCTTCAAGTTGACAAACTTTGGGATACTATTGAGCCTCATGAAGAGATTTGGCAGGGTAAAAAACCTATGGGAATTGCTGCTGCTGTGGTTTACAAGGCGGCCGCTGAATCTGGTCACAAGAGAACTCAGGCTGATATCTGTAAAGTTGCTGGTGTGTCTGAAGTTACATTGCGCGGGATTAATCAAATGCTCAACAAGGTATTTACTAGTCTTGGTGAAAGTGGTGTCAATTAGATACCTTCTTTTGCCTAACATTACTGCAGTTGGATATGAGCCGCAGAACTAGCAAAGCCCAAAGGAAGGTCAGGGTTCCAACAAACCGGCGAAAAAAGTCTGGCTCTGACAAAACCGAGAAGCCTGCTGAAATACCGTGTGGCATCTCTAGTTGTTCTGATTTTGCAGACAAGCACAAAGGCGGTAGGTCCCTAAGTCAAGAGAATGCTATTGATACTTGGGGAGAAGGGGCATTTGCCGTGCGTAAAAATAGAGTAAGGGTCTGTAAAGCGTGCTATAAAATTTGGAAGAAAGATAGTAAAGAAGACTCAACTCCTTACTACTAACTTTCCACTTTCACTTTCACTTCCAGTGTCACAAAAATAAATGTAGACCCAAGACTATCATTTCAGATGTCATGACACAGTTAAGAATGGTAATAAGATCGATGTTGACTTCGGAAGGAATAGTAACAGCAATGGACGACTCAACAATAATTTGGAAACCAAAATTTGGTAAAATCCGAAGGACAAAAATTCAAGCTCCAGCGAGTGTTTTGCTCGGTGTTATAGGTCCAAAAGGAGTGATTAGCAGAATCATTGCAGGCGATCGCTATGGTGGTGTTAGCGTAATCTTATTGCCTGAAATGAAGGTTGTTGACCGATACGTCGTTGGTAACTCCGAGGTTAGGTCTCTTTGTTTATCCTCTCTCAGTGGAGATAGTATACTAGTTGGATGTGATAATGGATCTATACATATGGTGGGGCAGAGAGTTCCAAACAGAGTTGTATCTCTATTCGAGTTGGAGGGTCCAGCTTCCGCAATAAGGGTCGTTGGTCAGGATCTGCACGTTCAGCAAGGCTGGGAGAGGAAAGTGATGACGTGGTCAGGTCAGCAATCTAAGCTAGTCGCTTGATTTTTCCTTTTCGTGTAATGGCCAAGGTGGTTCAGAGACAAGGTAAAAAGCAGTTTTTGCAGGTCTTGGCCAACTTCTGGGGACATTCCCATTATTATCCCGGCAATCTTCTAAAAATGAGAGATGTTGATTAATCACTTCGTCGATTCGCTGTCTCCCCTTTATTGCAGGCCCGCGAGCAGGAACAATACTATTCGGTTTTATCTCTTGAATAGTTTTCAATGATGTTATCAAATCAGGTAAGCTTCCCCCGGGCATATCCCATCGAGACGGATTATCAGCTCGTGGAATCACTGCTCCGCTGACTAAAACACCCCTTTCTCTTTCGAAATACCCCATGCCATCTGGGCAATGTCCGGGTAGTGATATTGCGAATAATTCACCATCGCCAAGTGAGAACTTATCACCCTGGCTTACAGGATTACAACTTGTACTTGGCATATCTGAATCGTATCTACTAGCCCAGGTTGAATAGAAGTCTCCTGTCTGTAAAACCGAAATTGCATCATCGTGGATATGTATAGGTATCTCGTCGAATGATTCCGAGATATGCTTCGCAGCTCCAGCGAAAGGATATCGACGAGAGGTTAGTAAGATTCTCTGGAGTTTTCCCTCACCAATATGACCCTTAATTCGTTCCACTTGTAGCATTTGATACCAAGTTGTACCTGCATCAACTAGTATGTTTCCTTCCTTGCCCGAGAATATGACTGCATTCGCGTCATGATGTATGCCGGGAAGACGAATTATTCTCACAAAACATTCGAAGACGTCCTTGTGCTTGAAGGAGTGGGTAATTTTGTTATGGTTTGGGTTAAATATAGGGAGTTGGTGGCCGACCCATGGCTCGATTCCCTGAAGCAGAGGCAAGACTGCTTCGTGTGAAAATTTGCATGAAGTGCAATGCTAGAAATCCATGGAGAGCTACTCGATGTCGAAAGTGTGGATACAAAGGGCTTCGTCCTAAGAATGTAGAGCGAAAGGGTGCATGATTAAATCCCAATTGTCGATAGTATATACGACATAGGTCCCCCGAATAGGAATAATGGGAATATCGCAGGCCATAAGAATACCAACAAAGGATACTTCCTCGTTATCCATACGTGCTCAACTCCACGATCAACTAATTCTTTGATTTCAGATTCTAATTGGGTTACAGTCGGGGTCTGACTAGGTGCTCTAGTTCGATGGACAATTCTAATCTCTCCGTCTGGCATACATGCAGTGGTTGTGAGTAACCATACATGACTGTTCAATACCTTTGTGATATCCATTTTTTCAGCATGCCATATCAATCTAAGATTAAATTCCCCTCTCTTCAAATTAACTACTATCATAATGAATGGCATAACTAGGAATGCAAAACCGCCCCAAACCAATAGAGCAATTGCTGGAGGCATTGACAAAACAATTCCATCTTGAGGATAGAAAATTGGGATACTTGCCCAGTATGGTACTAGTATTGACACCCACATCAAAGCTTTGCAGTCAGCACCGCCGTGAATTAATCTCAATCTCCAGGCTATATCTACAAGAAATATTGGAATGAATACTGCGAAGGTTTTCCACCATATTTCAGCAGATTCATGTGAATTGCCAGAGATTACTGGTAACATCTCATCAGAATGCAAGATTAAACCCTGAACAACACCTATTATTCCTATCAAGTACCATATACTTACCAAGATATCAAGACTTTTTCCTGATAGAATATCCCCAATTGTTGGCCTACCAATAACTGCCGTTGAAGCGTAAGCAACCATGCCAGCAGCAGTTGCAATTGTATACCATTCTACTCCTAATATTAGCAAATCTAGGGTCCACAAAAATATTGCAGGCTTGGCCCACGTAATCCAGAATTCATTAGGAACTCTCCTGTCTTTCAAATCCATAATGGCCGCAATTCCCAAAGCCAGTAGTAGAACCAAAAGTCGGGTCCAAGACACAATCTCGGCTGATTCCATGATGGACGGATGGTGGCAATCAACTTAAAGCCGCCACTCTCGACGGCAGACAGCACGAGGCTTTGTGCGGGTGATGTATGTGTCTGAAATCGAGACAAAACTAGGCCAAATTGCAACAGTCATCAATCAAATCGATGATCCCAAGGTCCCAAGAAACATACGTAAAGGTGCAAAAGAAGCATGCGATATGTGGTTGCTCAACAAATCGAAACAAATGGATGTTAGAATAGCAATCACCCAAGCCAAATTAGAGGAGTTATATGAGGATCCAAACATACCTCCTGAGTTTGGGACACTCATTCTGATGATTAATACAGAATTGGAAAAACTTCTGAGAGAAGTGATATAATCACTCTTCCTCAGATTCTCTATCCAAATCCTCTACAAGAGATTCAAGTTGTTTTCGAGCATGCTTTGAAATTCTTCCCTTACTGAGAATTTCTTCAAAGTCACCAAACTCTTCTCTGCCTGCTGATGATGTTAGTATGAACTCAATTTCATCTTTTCTTGCTCTGCCTCTTTTCAGAATAGTCTGAGCAGCAGAACGTCCTGAAATACGTATAACCTCTTCATCAGAAACTCCCAAGGTTTCTTGCAACTTTGATAGTTTATGGAATTCACCAGATGATAGGTTACCATCCTTTAATGCGTCTTGCCAAGCTTCTTCTAATGTTGGTGCCCTTTCAGACAGTAAAATTGCAATTGGCCGTGTATGCTCAATATTTTCTAAAACAATCTTAGCAATAGCAAACAAAGGAACTGCTAAAATCATGCCCAATATACCCCACAACCAGAAAGAAAATGCGGTTATCAATAGTAAAACAACAGGTGACAGATCAAGTGCTCTGCCTGCCCATTTAGTTTCTATGTAATTACCCCAAATTTGTTGATTAACTAACAGCAATAATGTCATTATTATCAACATTGTAGGAGTTAATACAATAATTCCTAGAATTAGAGGTGGAATAGTAGCTATCAGTGAACCAATGTATGGCACATAGTTCAGAATAAATGTCATTACAGCCCAAACAAACCACAAATCGATTTCAAATGCAGCCATAATAAATGCCGCTATTACAGCGCTTCCAATACCGCAACCGGTTTTTACTATGATGTATGTATTGATTCCTTCTTCAATCTGAGTTTGTATAATACCGACGCGTTCAGTTGTACTACCTGGATATGCTCTTTCAATTCTTCCAGGTAAAAGATGTGCCTCAAATATAATAAAAATTAGGAAGAACAGCACTGTAATACTAGTTGTCATTATTGCCCCTACTTCACTTGCTACTGATGCGATTAAATCTGTCGCAGTTCCTCCCGAACCGATTCCTAGGCTCTGAAGATCACTTCCGATGGTTTCCCCATCCCCGCTTACAGATTCTTTTATAGCGGGCCCTACGATTGGCAAATTTTTCACTTTCATCCATTTTGAGTTCAACTTGTCATTATACTCATCTTGCCTATCCTCGTCTTCAAGCAAATCCTGGGTTTGAGTCCATGCAAAGAATGCTGCAGATGTTATAACTAGTATAAACAGCAGAAGCATTGTAAGATACGATAACAAAACTGGGAACTTATTTTTTGAAAGGTAATCCGCTCCAGGTTTCAATACAAAATAAATGCCCAGAGCAATGAAGAATGGTTTTAGAACAGACTCAAGATATATCATTCCAAGGCAGAATATGGTGAAAATGATTGCAGAGTGCGAGATTGTCGCAACTCTCCTTTGAAAAAAACGCCCCGCGTTTTCCACATGTTCTCCCATATGTATCGGCTTATCAGTATCCCATACTTGAGTTAATCACTGAAATATTACAAACTATTACCGAAATCAATGTCTGATTCAGTGTCATGATAAATGGCCGCTGGCAGATAAATCAGGAGTTAATCTATCAATGACTGCAGATAATCTCTCAACAAGACTTGTCTTCTTATCGCCTATGAGCAGGGCTTGCTCCATAACTTCGTCAAGAGTATCAACTGCTATGACTTCTATGTTCTCATACTGCTTATCGAGTAAAACGTCTTGTGCGTTTGCTCTTGGTATTACGACGGTTTTGATTCCTGATTTTGCAGCCGATTCAATCTTTGCAGTTACCCCTCCTATTGGTAGGACTTCCCCTCTAACAGAGAGGCTGCCCGTCATGGCGAGATCTTGTCTGATTGGAATGTTCTCCAAGGCAGAGATGATAGCGGTAGCGATGGTAATAGAAGCTGAGTCTCCGTCTACGCCGTGAGTGTCAACAAACTGTATGTGAATGTCATAATCAGATACGTCCTTGCCTGTAAGCTTCTTAATTACCGCACTGACATTAGTGACACTTTCCTTTGCAAGATCCGAGAGACCTCCGGTTGCATACACTTTACCACCACTGGATAGTGATGGCGTAACCAGTGCTTCAACTGGCAGCATTATTCCACTGTAATCGGATAAACCAGAGTCTGCACCAAGGACAGCAAGGCCATTGACTCTGCCTATCCTGTTTCCTGAATTTACTATTAGAGAATACTCTTGTCTTCTTTCTATCATCCTGTCAGCAACTTGCTGTTCTAGAGGTTTAGCGATTTTTCTTGCCGCAAGAACGTGCCTAGATGTTGTAAATTCTGCGCCTTCTTCGCATGCAAGGTCTCCAGCAATTCTTACTAAGCCTCCGAGTTCTCTCAATCTCAGGGAAAGTTTTCCTCTTCTACCCGCTCTTCTTTGTGCCTCGCGTAGAATAACAGAAACACCTGATCTATCGAAGTGAGGAATTTCTCTTGCAGTTCCTATGTCCCTTCTAACTTCTTGTGCAATGAACCTGATTAAGCGCCTTCGATTTGCAGTTGTGTCGGGCATGTGAGAGTTGACGTATACTTCGTAACCATATCCCCTTATTCTACTTCGCAGAGCTGGGTGCATTCCCTGAATAGCGTCAAGGTTACCAGCTGCTATGAGAATAAAATCACAGGGAACTGCCTCTGTTTTTGTAAGAGCACCGCTAGATCTTTCGGACCTGCCTGAGATAGGGAATGCCCTTTCTTGCATGGCAGTAAGTAGGGCTTGTTGTTCTTCTAATCTCAAGAGGTTTAT
>DAZU01000046.1:6601-7991 GCA_002507425.1 Euryarchaeota archaeon UBA53 | reverse complement strand
GTCTCCATACCACCGCTTTGGAATGGGTCGTGTCTTACATCTCCGAGGAGCGAACCTGATAGAGTTGCTGTTGCATCAACAAATGGTGGGGGATCTTGCCCTTGATGCTTAACCAGCACCTTTGGAATTCTAGCTTCATCGGCTCCACCCATTCTAGATCTTAGGAACATGTAACCGAACATTAATAGCAACATACCAAACAACAATGTGAGTATATCACCGCTTTGTATTGCAACAACTGCAAGAAGGAAGGCAACAGCTACGAATCCAATCATGAGCATTTTCTGACTTTTCTCCTTCTGGATTTTTATCGCTTCTTTTTGGGTTTTCACGATTCTATCGCCACGTCCTGCGGGAACAGTTCTAATCCTTGGCTCATTTTCGTCATCTTCGTTGGGATAACAAAGGATGTCCTCCATTTTATCTTGAGGTAGCAATTCAGTCATCGACCTTGCTAACATTGATTTTCCTGTCCCGGGATCTCCAATCATCATCATGTGGCGTCTTTGTTCAGCCGCCTTTTTGATAACAATAGAACCTGCTTCTTGGCCTATGACTTGGTCGACTAGCCTTTCAGGAATTGGGACTTCCTCAGTTGTGCTGAAGTCTACACTTCTTACCCATTCATCAATAGGAGTCTCGTTTACCTCGATGTTGTCACCGGATTCTGGGCTCCAAATTGTCACCATTTCCTCTTCAAAGTCTTCACCAGCATCATCGGCTTTGGACTCGTCCAATTCGGTAACTTCTTCTCCGGTCACAAGATACCCTCACACACAGTCCGTTTTAGCCGTTTGGCAAGCACCATAGAATTACTAGGTGTAATTTTCGTTGTATCATCTTTGATACTGATGTCCATAATACGCCCACTGCTCCATAGTCCACCCGGGTGGGAGTCCTTCTGGAGGTAGAGGAGGTGCTCCTGGAGGCACTTGCTGCAACGTTGGAACCTGTGCTACAACTGGCTGCTGGAAAATCTCTTGGGCACCACCATACATTGAGTTTGCAACGGCATCCGTAGCTGGTAGTTGATTCGCCCAATCTACAATTTGAACAGGTTGGTTTTTCTCTCCGCTTCTCATGAAGAGCAATCCAGCAAGCAGAGCGATTATTACAACTCCGACAACGATTGCGACAACAGTCAAGTCAATTCCGCCGTTGACCTCTTCTGAGCTTGATCCGGTTTGCTCTTCGACGCAAGTTGTGTATTCACACGCATTTTCTTTCTCGTCAAGAAGTTCAGCAAGTTCTGAGTTAGCGTTGTTGTATTCTTCGCTACCCTCTTCTAAGCCTGAGATTTCTAACTCTTTTTCTGCAATTTCCAAATCCAGTTGTTCAATGAGTTCTATCACTTGTTCCTCAGTCATTGTTTCAGGTCCAGGAGCAGTAA
>DAZU01000046.1:0-6218 GCA_002507425.1 Euryarchaeota archaeon UBA53 | reverse complement strand
GATGCTATTGCCTCGACTTTTACTACTTTGACATAATCTTTGAACTGCAGGCCATCGTCGTTGACATTACCATTCAAAGGATCGAAAGTCCAACCCATGCTCTTCATCGTTATGTCATGGTCATGGACTTCGTTGAATAAGCATAGCCCGGTCAAATCATTGCACATTTGCCATGTAGTTGTAAGCGAAATTACGGTAACGTCATTTTTGTTCAGCATCATGGTTACTTGAGGAATTTCGTTGATGTATATATTAGACACAGACAACCAGACATCTGCGTCCGGTCCCTCTCCGACCAGTAGAGGCATGCTGTCATAGACGTCTACGACAAATGTGTAGAGGTTAGAGTCATATCTGTCCTCAACTTGAATGGTAACGGTTTGCATCCCTGGATTATCCCATGCTAATGTCAAAGTGTTATCTAAGAAATTTATTCTAGCAGCTCCGGGAACTTGGTTGCTAGCAGTAACAATCACTTCGTTGATATCGCCATCGACATCTTCCATGATTTCATTCAAGAAAACTACTTTTTGTGTGCCGACTTTTAATCTCAGTCCTTCTAATTCTGACAGATCTAGTCTGGGCGCATCGTTAATTGGGTTGATTGCAATAGTAACCATTTGGTCAGAGTATTGCTCACCATCGCTTGCTCTGATAGTGATGGTAGTTTCTCCGTTTACATCTTGGTCAACAGTTTCAAAGTTTAGTGCATAGTTGTTAATTGACACATCCAATAGACTAGGGTTAGTATTCGAAATAATAGCTAAAGCCAGATTTTCTGCTGGAGCAACTTGACCATTACTATCAGTATCTGAGAGGTAAGGTAGTAGTAGCAATGATGAAGACTGACCTTCGTCAACATACTGCTTTTCTACTCCTGCCCAGCGTGGTTGTCCATTTTCAATGATATTGAAAAGTAATGTTCCGAATGCTGTGTCAGTTCCATCATTTACTGACACCTCAATTCCAGAGGCGGTAGGCGCTCCGTTGACATACCTGATGTTTTCAAAGTAAACCTCAATTTCTTCACTTGCAGGGTGCCAAGCCACAAAATTCGGGCTATTGCTGGAGACAATCAAATCTCCAAGATTTGTTTCGGCATCGGCTATATTTCCTCTTACAGAAACCAATGTGTTTGTTTGGACCTTGACAGTTGGTATCGGTTCCGATGTAATTACAGGTAGTGCATTCTTTAACTCAAATCCATTTTGTGTAACTTCCCAATTGCTCGATTGCATTCTAGAGTCAACAGATTTGATTCTTATGTCATAGAAACCAGCACCCATGCTCATACTTGGCTTTACCAAATATTGACGGTGTTCGTTAGAGGTGCCTTCCTGGAACACTTCGTCACCGCCTACAATCAGATCGCCACTTGCCCACTGGTTTTCTCCAGCAGGAGATATCTCAACTTCAAATGTGAAGAATGAGGTGTTAACGTCAACTGCATCATTGAAAGTTGTCTTTGCTTCGATAAGGAAATTATCTCCTCTTTCTATACTATTGTCACCGATGACTTGTGCTTTCCTCGCAACTGGAACTAAGTCGTGTGGAATTATTTTGGTTGCTTGATTATTACTTCCTGATTTGTCTGCGACAAGGTTTGAAATTTCAACACCAAATGTAGTTTGATAAGCGTTGGTTGGCAGATTAGTAGTATCAATCTGTCCCGTGAACATCTGGGTATCTCCTGTTGCTGCGAAATTCGACAGCGCTTGTGTTGAGCCTACGTATGTTTTCACGTTGTTTGCTTTGTAGAAGAATCTAACATCTCCTCCGTCTCTGTAAGCATCTACACCATTGTTTATTACAGTCGCTTCAAGATCAACAACGTCACCGTTGATGTAGCCACCATATGGTGCAGAGGGGTTGTTAGTTGTAAGTGTCTTTACACCGACATCTATTGTTGGCGCCATGTTAGAATCACCAGCAGAGAGAACATTCCTGTGTGAGGTGTGACTTCCGTCGAGTAATGCAGCAACAGTTAGGAAGTTTCCAGCGGCGTTGGTTCCTCCACCAGCCCGAACGACTGAGATCGGAACAGACCAAGATTTTGTTACGGAGTTCCCTGCGGAAAGTGTTACTGACTCGAAACCGTTGTTATTTCCGTTCAATAACCATCTCTTCCAAACGTGGTGTGGGTTTGGTCCTCCACCATCATATGATTCGGGGGATGTATCTTCAGTTACTGCGGCATACATGAAAACAGTCTTTGAACCAGATCCACTGTAAGAAGCAGTAATGTCAATGTCCATGTTATTGCCGTTTTCTGATTGAATAACGCTTACAGAATAGTCCGCTGCATTTGCATCCATGTTACCGCCACTTTCGTAGCGACTTGCAGTGTTTGTGTTGCTTGTGTAATAGGTGGAATCGGAGGAAGGTGCATCACTCCAGACCATTGTCGGGTAGTATGAAGGGTTAATGTGAGCCCTGCGATTTATTGGGCCATCACTGGGCCATCCAGTTGTGGCGGATTCGTAAAATGAAATGTATGTGTAATCTTCAGATTGACTTCCACCTCCTCCATTTGTGGTGTAAAGGTTGTGCAGTGCGTTAGAAGCTCCGTGACATGGGCCACACCAATGTGCGCCGACATACTCAGTAAAAACAGAGTGCCCCGGGCTTGTTGCTTCCATTTTGATGATTTCTTCAGATAGGTTTTCGTCTGCTTTTTCTTGTTCTGTAACCAACCCTGAAAGAGATGCTAAAATGCTAAAAAGCATCAAAGTTACTAATAAAATGGCTGTCGTTCGCATGGCCTTCATAGAATGCTGTTGTAATGTATGGTATATGAACATGTTTGACTTTCGACCTTATCCCCGTAGGGGATGATTTTCAATATTTCCGAATTGTTCATGAAAAGTATCCGACAGGATATCCCATGGGCGAATATGTAATCCTGTCTGAAACAAGCGGGAAAATTCACGTTATTGAGGTAGTCAATGAATCAAAAAAGTACAAGGGTCTTGGTGTTTTTAATTCAAAGAAAATCCTTTCTTCGCTCAGTATTGGTGACGAAGTTCTCATCGGACAAAAATACTTGAAAATCCTACCACCAAAATTACCAGAACTTGTCAAGGGTATGACACGTAGAGCACAAACAATTTCTTCAAAAGATGCAGGATTTTTGATTTCTAAATTGGGTGTTGGCCCTGGTGATACTGTAATAGAGGCAGGCTTAGGTTCTGGGGGTCTTTCATTACACCTTGCAAGAGTTTTAGGCGACAAGGGGCACCTTATTACAGCAGAACCTAGAATTGAGCATTCTGATGTTGGCCTTCTAAACCTAGAAAGGGCCTCCAAATGTTTCCCTGAGTTTCCTAAGCATACTCACTTTGATTCGCTTGTTGAAACTATTGAGCTGGATGGAAAATCAGATGCTGTAATTTTAGACATGCCTGAGCACAAGGCTGCAATATTATCCTGCTCCTCTCATTTGTGCATAGGGGGTAGATTAGCATGCTACGCACCGACCACAGCCCAACTAGAAATTTGTTGGAAAGCATGCGAAAAGGCAGGCCTAGAGATTGAATGGGCAGGCGAGTTGATTGATAGAGAGTGGGGTGTAACTTCAAAGGGAGGTATGAGGCCTGTAAATGGTCCAATAGGCCATACTGCGTTTCTGTTAATTGCGCAAAAGAGGTAATTAGCCTACAACTCTTATTCGCACATCACATTTGGGGCATGTAAACCTAAACGGCGGTTCGCTATCCTCGGGTACACCTAGCCTTGCATCACATTCTGTGCAGGTTACTTTGTTATATTCATCGATTTTTACTTCGTTTGGTCCTAGAGGTATTTCCTCTTCAGGCTCTTCTTCTTCCTCGATCTCAGGCGCTTTTCTAAATAGAACGATATATGCTAAGAAAAGCACAGAAATCGCCCACCCAGCAGAAAATAAGACAATAGAATTCTGATTAGATATTTCCATGAATCCTAAGTCCATGCCGGATGGTGCAAGAACCGGTCCTGCTACGTCGAAACTGAGATTATGTGATTTGTCGGTTATGTTCTCTCCTCCAGCCTTGCTTTCAGAAATTATGTTCAATACCGCCTCAAATCCGGCTGGGTCATTTGGTGTTAGCGTTACGATATAATTAGCACAATCTCCGGGCGTGTTTTTGCTCTGAAGTATGTATGTAGCATTCCTTTCAGACTCCCCGGTTTTATAGAAATAAGAGTCAAATTTAAGCTCATTTGTACCACTCATGTCGAAAACTCCTTGAATTGGAATGTTTGCTAAGTTGCATACCTCGAAATCAATTGTCTGTTGCTCATTACTATTATCCATATTGTAACTTGTTTTATCGACAGTAAACTCGAGTATATCGTCTCCTAGATTTTGTTCAACGGTGTATATCTCTTGCGATGTTACAACCATGTCTGATCGAGCGGTAGAGGTCACTCTGAATGTGAGGATCTGTGCCCCTGCATTTGTGTCTTCTTTGATTACACAACTAAAAGGAATCGCTGATGAGGGCATACTAGGGGCTAAATCGACACTAAAGCCTGAGAGGTTACAATCAATTTCAACTGTATCTATCATCAAGGTGTCTGATGAGGTCCCCAGATTAGTTATGGTTACTATTCCATGAATTTCTTCTCCTGGTTTGGCAGAATCATCATCAAAACGCACTGTTATTTTTGCATCAGATGTCTGTGGTATTACAACTATGTTTGTTGAATCACTGATTGAAGAATCCAGAGTACTAGTAACTGTCAGAGTTAATTCAGTTCCATCAATTGGCGCCCCTGTAGATATTTCTCTAGCGGTTATGATAATTATGTTCGAATCTCCGGGCATTAATGTCAATGACAAAGCGCTTATGCTGACCGAAAACCATTGGCTGACCAAAGAATTATTCATGTTAATGACAAAGGTTTCTTCTGAGGTTCCAAGGTTAGTGATCATGATTGAGAGATTTGAGTTTCCTAATGGCGATGCTATGATGCTGTTTTCGGCTGAGTCGACAATAACTCCTATCCTGTCAGAAATTTGTAGATCAAGAGTTACATTGGAAACGGCCCAATTTGAACTAAAAGTAAAAGTTACTGGAAAAGAGCCAGCAGATAATGAAGGTGATGCAGATAGCACAACTTCAACTAAATCGAAACTATTAGCATTCAATGTAAGGGATTCAAGACCACTGGTTACTGTAACTCCGTTTGGAAGACCAGAGATTGATGATGATATATCTAGATTTTTTGTGCCATCATTACTTAGATTAAGTAAGGCTGTTGAGTTTTCACCCGGGACTATTGTGATTCTACCATCAGCAGGCCCTGAAATTGACATAGATGCATATTCTTTAATCTCAAATGTGCCAGACTGATTAATTGATTCTATGCCACTTTTTGTTGAGGAAAGTGTGAATTCAAGCTGGATATTCCCAACAATGTAAGATTCAATTATTACTTCCATCAAAACGTATACCGACTCCCCTCTCTCGAGTGTAATCGGGTCAGGGTTGTTAAACGTAATTCCAGTTTTATCTATCCCCATCAACTGTAACGTGTCTTGTTCTGTTCCTTCATTTGTAATTGCGATATTGAAGGACTCAACCGTGTCCACATCTAACTTTATTGAGGTTGGTATGACCATTGATAATCCCCATATTTCTCCTATTGTGACTGCAAATTCAAAATTCTCCATTACGTTCGTATCGCTGTCAAGGGTCCCATGTAGTTCAAATTCACAAATATCCCCTGAGTATGAATCCTCAGGAGCGTGGATAATAACATCAAGCGGATAGTTAGAATTAGCAATAATTTCTGTCTGCAAGTCTAATAATTGGGCTGTGCAATTTCCGCTTTGAGGACTAATGTCCCATGTCCAGGTTCCGTCTGCTGTTGATAGGCTTGTTATGTCGATTGTTGATGTTGTGTTCATGCCCGGTAGCAGATTATTACCTGTTATGTGATTGAAAGAAAGACTGTGTGTGGCCGTTACATTGACTAATAGAATCGTACTTATCGAAAAATTACCGATAGCACTAGCCGAGAATATCTCAAAGCCGTAGTAGCCGGGATTTGCATTTGTTGGTATCGATATCCGTAGTATCGCGTTTCTGGTTTCAAATGGTGTCATGTGGTCCATTGTGTTATCTAAAAACCTGACTTCCCATCCTTGTGGGCTTGACATTATTTGGATTCCATCTGATATGTTCCCTGTAAGGTTTCCATTTGTGTTATTTCCGGTTGTATTGTTTCCATTT
>DAZU01000116.1 GCA_002507425.1 Euryarchaeota archaeon UBA53 | reverse complement strand
GCGCAACTTGGCGAAGAAGGAATTGAAATAAATCAAGAAATTGATCCTAACTTCATGTCCAATATTCTCAGAGTCGCTCTTAATTCAATTGTAACAGACATAGACACAAGTAATAATGCTAAGGTAACAAACAAAACCGAGGTTTTGCCAAATTCTAAGCAAAAGGCAAAACTTGGTAGCAGCAGAGAGAAGAAGAAAACTATTGGTTCATCAATGGAAGATATACTTCAAAACCAAGCAGATGAAATTGCAAATGAGATTGAAGGAATAATGGATCAAATATTGGATGAAAAGCCAGACTATGTATCAATTTTACCGAATGAACAACAAATTGTAATCGACCCTGAGGTGTTGAAATTCACAAGATTAGTGACTGAAACTGCGCATGAATTAATGTGGGATATTGGTAAACCTGGGAATGTACAAGACCTCACGCTGAAGACAAGAATTGAAGACTTGACAGAGATGTTAGGAGATGTCTTGTCATCCTTGCCTGATGATGGTGAAGAGGAATGAATGATAAAGACAAAAAATGGGCTTTCTGGGCATTATCATGCGCGTTTCTTGTTGATTTTCTCGGTTATGCCTTCATCGTTCCTATTTTGCCATCATGGAAGCAGGAATTCGACTTAACAAATACCGAAGCAACAGCCTTAGTTTCATTATGGGCCGTTCCTCTATTTCTTTTGGGTCCGAAAACCGGTAGACTAACAGATCGATTAGGAGCAGGAAGAACCATTTTATTTTCCTTATTCTCGCTAACCATAGCCTCCTTGCTATATTTGGCTGCAATGGAGGTTAAATTTGTTGACGGATTCATTATTTTGGCAATTGCAAGACTTATTCACGGTGCTTCAGGAGCGGCAATTCTAACTGCTGGCTTTGCAGCAGCTAGTGAAATATGGCCAACCAACTTCGGAGAAATATCTGGAAAATTAATTGCAATGGCGACGATAGGAGGTCTCCTTGGGCCGGTAATTGGGGGAGTGGCATATACAATAGGACCGGCGATTGCCTTTATTGGACTGTCATTAATCACTGCAATGATAATACCGCTGGTTTATGTTACTACCAAAGAACTTGGTGTAGGTGGGGAACCTGCCCAAGGCTCGGTCCCTCTTAGAGTATTCATTAAAAATCCAGTTTTGTTTAGAATAGGACTTTTGGTTATGATGACCACACTTGCAACGGGGGCTCTAGAAGCAGGTGTGCCGCTTTACTTGGAAGATAGTCTTGGTTTGAACGCCGCATGGATTGGAGCGGTTTTGTTAGTTATGGTAGTAGCCCAAGGGACAGGTGGTTGGATTTGGGGTGCCCTTGTTGATAAGAACGGGCCCGTTAGATACATGATTTTTGGTTGGTATATAGTAACAGCAGCGATGCTTGCAGCAGGTTATGTTGCATATTCTATCAGTGATTCAGCACTTGCAGCATACTGCATAATCGTAATACTTGGCATATTCCAATTTGCTATCTCCGCTGCACAGGTGCCAATGCTACCTATGGTTGACACGGCAACCTCTCAAGTTTATGGAAAAGGCGGAGCCGGGCTTGCATTTGGTGCATTTGGAACTGCATGGGCTGCTGGAACAATTGTTGGTCCAATGGTCATTGGTCCTGTGTTTGATGCCACGAATTCATGGGGAATTACACTGGGAATTCTTGCCATCCCTATGTTTGCTGGTCTGCTCATCACACTGACAAATAAGCAAATGTTAGCTGACTGCTACGAGTCCGAGATGTCAAAGCGATTTGAGTCAGAATAGTTATTTGATGGCATGGCTGATAAGAAGAATCCTTGTCGGAGAGTCGGGTAGGACTATGGCGCAAGGGCAAATGCCTCCAATTCGCGGAAAAAATTGGAATCCATCAACTCCTCTTGTTTTTATTAATACATTGCCAGCAGAAGCTGCGAAATCCGAAATATTGAGGTTCGCAGCAGAAAGACATGATGGGCATATTCAACTCATATCCGCAGTTTGGGAATTTGTGCATAGAAATGAACAATCCTTTGACGGAGAACAGTGGCATAATTTCTCAAATCGTTTCATAGATGCTCTGAAACAAGGATTGACTGGCAGAACCAGTGTAAATGGACTGACTAAAGGCGAGATAATTCCAAGAAGAGATTCTGACATTCACTTGGAGAGAAGGGCTGATAGATTTTTGATTGATGTTAAACTGTGTTTGCGAAGGCTCGCACATTACATGTCAGTGACAATGGAGCACAGGAAAGAATGGCAGAGAATGATGACAAGAACACGAAATCTAGACACTCATCTAAAAGATATCTTCACCGTGGGTATGGAAACACCTGACGGCGAGAAGTTCGGTGGTAAAGGATTCAGATCTACTTGGCAAGAGGCTTGTGTTGCTGTTGCGACTGCATTGAATAGGTCTCCAAGCAATGAATATGGCCAGATATACAACGGAGATTATGTTGCGCCCATGATAAGAGATATCGGCCTGTGCATGGCAATGGGAGACACACCAACTGATTTAATCGCCGCTCAGATGGGTAAGAAAGGATCGATTATGGATGGAGGAATCGAAGGTTCTGGTGGAAGAGATTTACACGTTGGATGTTTTCACAGGGGTGTTCTACCGCCTACAGCGCCATTGCCAATTGCTAGTGTGACAATGACTGGTATGGCATTATCCTCGCTTAAATTGGGGCTTGGTAGATTTCACGTTGCCTGTATTGGAGAAGGTTCCTCATCTTCTGGTGAGTGGTGGGAGGCTTTGAATTTAGCAGGAACTAGAGGTTTGCCGATAACTTACATTCTTCAAAACAACCAAATCGCTCTCGACACACCCCCTGTCAATCAGTCTAACGTTGAATTGTGGGCAGATAAAGGTGTAGCAATGGGAATTCCTTCGTGGACAATTGATGGTTCAGACCCTGCTTCTTGGCATTCGTCTGTTGCTTGTGCAAGAGAGTTTTCTTTATCCGGAGGTGGTCCTACTTTGATCCATGTAGAGACCATGAGAGGTTGTGGCCATGCACATCACCACGATGATCTATACCTAGGGTCTCAAACAGGAACTCCTCCTGGGTATGTAGATCGAGATTTACTTTCATATTGGGAAGAAAAAGACCCAATTCCAACCCATCGAAAACTTATGTTGTCCCTTGGAATATCTGAGGAAGAAATAAAACAAATGGAATTGGAAGAAGAAGAATTGGTAAATGAAGCTAGACAAACGGTAGAGGACATGGGTTGGGCAGATGCTGGAACTGTTACTAAGGGCGTCACTACTCTTCATGATGCTGATACACATGCCGACCACCTTGACAGGATAAGTGGGAAAAGAATTCGTGCCAATGTAAATCCAGTATTAGAGATTGGAGAATCCAAGCTAGAATATTCTGAAAGTGGGGGTTGGACTTATTCAAGAGCAATCCAGCAAGCAATGTGCGATATAGCCGAACACTATGGAGAATCAACCTTATTCATGGGAGAGGATATGGAAGTAGCTGGTGCTTTCGGTATGAATATTCCCTTGAAGGCGAATGGACATCAGGATAAGTTGTTGGACATGCCTTTGTGCGAGGCTGTCATCATACACTCTGCAACAGGAGCAGCCCTCTCAGGGATGCGCCCAATAGCTGAAATTCAATTTGGTGGTTTTGCTGCATTAGCTCATAATGCGTTAATAAATAACGCCGCAATGTTAAGGTGGAGATGGGGGGCAAACGTCCCACTAACAGTTAGAATTCCACTCGGTGGAAGGACCCGCAGTGGACCATTCCATGCAAACATGATAGAATCTTGGTATGCAAATGATCCGGGTTTGATAGTTGTGGCCCCTGGAACACCTCAAGACGCCTACGATTTATTGATGGAAGCAGCTGAGTTAGACGATCCTGTCTTGTTTCTTGAACACATTGGGCTGTATGGTTTAAGGGGCGGTTTGACAGGTTGGGGCCAGAATATCAATCAAGATGTAAACACCAGTCTAGTCAAGGATGCCATCAAATCAAAAACACAATACAAAATTGGGAAATCCGCAGTGATTCGTGGCGGTAAAGACATTACTTTAGTTACATGGGGCGCTATGTTGCATGTTGCTTTGCAAGCCGCAAATGAATTAACAAATCAAGGTATTGAGGTGGAAATTATTGATGTTAGAACCATATTGCCCTTCGATGCAGAAACATGCGTATCTAGTGTTCTGAGAACGGGTAGATTGGTCATACTGCAAGAAGGTCAATGGTTTGGAGGTATAGGGCATTCTATGCAATCTAGAATTCTTGAGGAAACTTTCTACTCATTAGAATCTGCTCCCCTAGTAATAGGCGCACTAGACACCCCCGTTCCGTTTGCTCCACAACTTGAGAACCATACTATACCTAGCGTCGATCATGTAGTTGAAGCAATACAAATGATGATTGACTCTTGAATAAGAAACCTCAACATATTCCTGACAAATATCAATGTAACATAGTCAGGATTTAGGTAACCATCAAAGAGGAGTCTTTGGTGTCCAACACCATGGCGGAAGCCCCTAATCGTCTTGGAATTGGGGAATTACTTCAATGGAATGCTTTGCTCATTTCATTCGCTTTATTTTTGACATTAGCCATATTGGGCAGCATTTCTGCAAGAAATGACTGGACAAGCATTGGTATATTGCTACTTTTGATTGTAATCTCTTTAGCGCTCCTGATAACATCTGCTGATTTCTTTGTTGAGGGAGCTAAGGGTCTAGCTAGAAGGGCGGGCATCGCAGAGGTGGTCATAGGTCTCACAATCGTAAGCATAGGGACTTCTTTACCCGAAATTTTAGTCACTGCATCCGCATCCGCATCCTCAGCAGGTGACCCAGCTTACATGGATTTGGCAGTAGGCAATATTTACGGTTCAGTATTGGTTCAAATCACACTTGTTTTGGGTATAGTTGTCGTTTACAAACCTCTTGAGATAAGGCCTGCATGGCTTAGGAGAGATGGTTTGTTAATGCTTCTTTCTTTGTTTGTTTTGACCGCATTATTGTGGCAAGGAGGACAACTTTCTAGAATTGAGGGAGCTATACTTTGTTTATTGTATGGATTATATTTGGTTTGGTTGCTTAGTGATACCGACAAAATTAGAGAAGATGAGAAAAAAATCATCAATGATATCAAGACAAAAGATTTCAGTTGGACAGGAACTGCGTATATGATAATGGTTATAATTGGTCTATCTTTTGCGGTTTTTTCTGCAACAGAACTGATAAAATATGCGTGTGACATTGCATACAAATTAGACGTCCCACATGCAATTGTTGGTTCAACAATGTCTGGGCTGGGGACCTCATTGCCCGAGTTGACGGTTGCGATGGTTGCTGTTAGAAAAAGTCAGGGTGTTGCAATAGGAACTCTGATTGGTTCGAATATAACAGACCCATTATTATCCATTGGGATAGCCGCAATTGTGTCACCAATATCACTTACTGAAGCATCCTATGACCTGACGATGTATCTTATCATCCCGGCAACAATTTTGGGTGCCTCTATTTGTCTTACTATGATGTGGTCAGGTTTCAAGTTCAGCAGATATGAGGGTTCCATATTAATTGGTTTTTACATCATATTTTTATTACTGATAGAATTACAAAGACAGGGATATCTCAATACTTGGATTTGATAGTATCTATTATGCTACATGGCCCCTTAGGGTCATCATGGTCGGCTTTGAGTTAGATGAAATGCAGCAAATGCTGCGCGACTTAGCGAGAGATTTTGCACTCGAAGAAGTCCGTCCAAATGCTGAGCATTGGGATCAAAATTCCGAGTATCCCTCAAAGGCGATCAATACAGCTCATGAAATGGGTATTCTAAACCTGCACATTCCTGAAGAATATGGCGGGCCGGGTCTTGGGAGTATTGAGGAAGTATTGGTCAATGAAGAACTTGCATGGGGAGATCCAGGCTTTGCAACAGCAGCGTATGCGACAGGTCTTGCATGTGCCCCAATTATTACGGGTGGCACCCACTCACAAAAAGACAAGTATCTCAGAATGGTTTCTGAGAAAGGGGCATTAGCGTCTTACGCTGTTACAGAACCGGGAGCAGGCTCAGACGTTGCGGCTTGTCAAACACAAGCAGTGAAAGATGGGGATGAATATGTTATCAATGGCTCAAAGATGTGGATAACTGGGGCAGGAAAAGCTGATTGGTTCTTTGTCTTGGCTAAAACCGATATCAATGCGGGTTATGCTGGGATGTCAGGATTCATTGTAGATGCGGACACGCCCGGATTATCACTTGGAAAAAAGGAGAACAACATGGGTCAAAGATGCTCTGATACGCGCTCCCTTACTTTTGAGGACATGAGGGTACCAGCCGAGAACCTTTGCGGTGGTTCTGAATCAGGTGGATGGATGAATGCAATGAAAGCATTCGATATGAGTCGTCCAAATATAGCAGCCCATGCAACGGGTTTGTCTAGAGCAGCCTATGAACACGCTCTTCGTTACTCGGGGGAAAGAATGACTTTTGGAAAACCAATACACAAACATCAAGCCGTTCAATTTATGCTCGCTGATATGAAGACAAAAATTGAGGCATCTAGGTTGTTGACATGGAAATCTGCGTCTGAATTTGATGCAGGAATAAGGAATACAGAATCGGCAGCACATGCGAAAAGATTCGCCTCAGACACTGCTATGGAAGTAACTACGGATGCCGTCCAGATTTTTGGAGGCTATGGATACTCAGAAGAATATCCTGTCGCCAGACTTATGAGGGGTGCAAAGGTAATGCAAATCTATGAAGGTAGCAGCCAGGTGCAAAAAATGATCATTGGTCGGGAAATCACCAAGGATTTGTGATAATATTGCCAAAGTCAATTCCAGCAATAATACTCGCTGCGGGTGCATCATCAAGACTTGGCCGTCCAAAGGCATTGGTGATGTGGAAGGGTGAAACCCTTGTAGGAAGGATGGTGAGGATGCTGAAGGAAAATAACTGCTCACCAATAGTTGTAGTTACTAGGAAAGAATTGCAAGTTGATGTAATGCTAAAATGCCCGGGTGCAAGTATAGTTGTTAATAATACTCCAGAAGATGGTCGAACTGGCTCTCTTCAAATGGGAATTATGTCATTAATGGAGGAATCTGGTAGAATCCCCGGCAGAATAATAGTATCCCCTGTTGATAGATGTGGATGGAATTCAGAAACTCTTTCACTAGTTTTAGAGAACACTCAAAACACATCTCCAATACCAAGCGGGCATCCTTTGTTACTATCTGATATCGAGAAGGTATTGTCTCTACCAAAAGATGCCTCTTTACGCGATAATCTCGACATTAAGAGAATCCCTGCACCCGGCATACACATGAATATCGATACCCCCGAAGATTTGGAGGCATTGAGATGACTGAACTGACTCTGTCGTGGGCATTGACAGAATTGGGTAAAAATCGCAAGGTAGCAATTGCTAGTGTTGTTTCAACTTCTGGATCAGTTCCGGGTAAAGAAGGAGCAAGGCTTGCACTAACAAATTCTGATATTCATGGAACAATAGGAGGTGCAGGATTAGAATTGAAGGTGATTTCAAGACTTAGAGATATGCTTTCAGAGGCGAAAAAGCCGTGTGGCGAAATAATAACATTTGGACTCAACAAAGGGGCCAAGGGCTATGAGGTAAAACCTCTTGATAGTTTATGCGGGGGCAGAGTAACCCTCGCAATGGAGGTTTTGATTCCTATGCCACACATACTGCTAATGGGGGGAGGTCACTGTGCAAAAGCGATTGCAGAAGCATGTATTCCTTTGAATTGGAAATATTCCGTGCAAGATTCTCGCACCGAGTATGCATCAATAGAGGGGGCGGTCGAAACTCATCATTCATGTCCCCAAGACTTTTTGATGGCAGAGGATAGTGAGTCATTGTCGAGATTTAGTGATATTCTGTTACTGGGACACGATTGGAAAGAAGACGAAGAAAGATTACTTGGATTACTATTTGCAGGCTACACAGGTCGTTTGGGCGTCATTGGCTCAACCTCAAAATGGAGTGCGTTTACTAGAGTTGCCTTGGATGCGGGTATATCACAAGAGAAACTTGACAAAGTGAATTGTCCGATTGGGCTAGCGATTGGAGCTGAAAGCCCAGAGGAAATTGCAATAGCAGTTTTGGCGGAAATCATCTCAAATCACAAAGGAATTAATCTTTGA
>DAZU01000005.1:8485-39283 GCA_002507425.1 Euryarchaeota archaeon UBA53 | reverse complement strand
CTAATCGTTAAGTGGGAAGCGACATCAATTCTTCACCCAGAGAGAGTTATCAACAATAATCAAGTTGATTTCCTATTATGGGTAAATACTGCTCCTGTTGCTGACAGGATTTACTGTGATTCAGCCGAGTATAGTCGTGGAGACAGATTTGTTTGCAGTTTAGAAGCTAGTGATGATAGTGGAATTGAGTCTGCTACTATTGGATGGAGGATAACTACAAACAACAATAGTACTGAATGGATTTGGAAGAATACTGGAAGTCAGGACGGAGTAATATGGTGGACAAGTATAGATCTACCTTCGAATGTCCCCCTTGGGTTACTTGATTTGAAAGTAAATGTCACCGACGCCTCAAACCAATCTACGCTCGCTGAAGCACTGTCAATTGCAGAAATAACCGATGCGCCGGCTACCTGGTTTGGGATTCATATCTCAACAGTAGACGATCCTGATTGGGGAGGAGCGTCTATACTTACCTCATTCCCAATAAACGGAGTAACTAGAGGACATATCCTTACACTGAAAGCCTGTGCGTTGGATCCAGACCATGACCCTGTCAATGAAAGGCCACAATTCATTTCTACTCGTGGCCAGATTGATGGCTTATCATACAGATCAGGGAGTAGCAATGACCAACATTGTTATGTTGCATCATTCAACCTTTCTCCCTCCTCAAGTTTGGATTCATTCAATTTAGAATTACGTGGGTTAGAGAACAATCTGCTCACTAGAAGGACAATACAAGTCACGGACATGCCGCCTTTCATTGATTTGAAAATTGTTGACTCTCTGCAAAATCCAGTTGAAAATATTCTTGCTGGCGGAGATGAATACTTACTGGTAGAGGTCTCAGATTTCGATGATTCCGTCAGTGAAGCATATGGGGATGTAACAATTAGATGGCCGGGACAACCAGGATACACTAACCCATTTCAACTTGAGAATGGGCTTGCATTGATACAACTTTCAACAGCAGAGAGTATCGATAATGGCGATTTATTCATCCAAGTAAATGTTACTGGTGCCAATGGCGGAAGCAATTTTTCCACTATCATCTCACCCATTTTGCTAAGTCCGCCCGAGATATTAGATACCAAATTGTGTAAAGATGGTGTAGAAATAGATACGCTGATGTTTGGTCAATATGCAGACGCAGTTTTACGAGTGAAGTCTTCGAGACCGGTGAAAGACGTGTCCTCTACGATAGAACAGTTCGGATGGACGGTTATCGCTCCAGCCCAAACCCCAATTGAATGTGGACAATCAATGTTAGAACAAACAAATGAATACCACTTTAGGGTAACACTAGACTCATCATTTGTGCCTGGTAATGGAAGTTTAGGATTTAGAGTAATGGACATAGATGATATCACTGCTGTAACTTACATGCCGTTCATTTTCATGCACTCTCCTCCAGAGATAAATGTCACATTTGAGCGAAACCTCACTTCACAGGCATTGATGGAGGTCCTGGTAGAAATGACCGATGCAGACGGTATAGACGCAGTTTGTGGACTAGAGGTTTATCAAAATGAAAGTGAGCTGTTTAGATATGCCCCAAGCGAGGTTGTAGACATAAGCGGTTTTGGGGTTTGGAGTGTGTCATGGCTTCTACCGAGCTCTTTGAGTGACCAAATAAACTTCGTGATAACCTGCGAAGATTGGAGTGGTAACATAGTAAGATATTCCGACGTTATCATGATAGATTCTAGTGAAGAGTGTTTAGAGAATTGCGATCTTGTCAAGGAAAAATCTGAACAATCGTCTGGTTTCAATGCTACTTATGCTGGAATTATATTACTTGTAATATTGATATTGAGTTTATTTATAACATTAAAATCAAAGAAAAATAATGACGAAGTTGTAGAACAATGGCAAAGTGATGATGTCGCTCCAATCAGAGATGAGAGAATACCAGAGGGATGGACTCTCCAAGAGTTCATTGCATGGCTAGATGGTCCGATTCCGGAAGAATGGGAAGAGACTCAGTGGGAAGATTATCGAAAGAGTCTGGAAGATTTACGATAATCGCAGAGTTCTTCATGTCATAGGGTTTAGGTATCCCATGGCAGTTGGATACGTGCTGGTGAATGTATCACCCGGGAAAGAATATGAGGCATTTCAAACCATAAAATTAGTTCAAAATGTTGTTGACACAACCCTTCTTTTTGGAGATTACGATATTATCGCAAAACTTGAAGCTGAAGACTTAGGAACAATCGCAAAAACTGTGGTAGAAACAATCAGGCAAATACCAGGTGTTACCAACACAAAAACCTTAGCAGGAGCCGAAATTTGAGCCATCTAAAAACGCTTTACTGCTCAAAAGTCGTTTCTGAAAAGGCCTACTGCGTCCAATATGTGCCGCAGTAAAGCGGTTTTCCGGGGGAAATATTATAACCTTTAGAAAAGTGTATAGGTAACGAGGTATAACCTATGGGTGAAAAGAAGTACTTCGTTCTCATGGAGGGCGGAAAAGACACAAGCCAAGTATTTGCGAGCAGACAACCACGTGGAGCAGCACTAAAAGCTGCAACACGCGGACACACAGACATCCGTCTGCGTGAGCGTGGAACTAAGAGAGTTCACGTCTTCACTGGACGTATAGACGTAGTTGACAAGCCAGCAAACGGCCCAGCGTGGCTTCCTGACAAAATCAAGAAAGCTAACGTGAAAAAGACAGGAATCGAGCATCTTTGAAATAAAGTTGCTATGATGCAATGTTGAACCGCCCTTGCGGGACTTTGCCCTCCACAGAACCTCGGCTCTGTGGGGGGCTTTTTTTATTTGATTAACGAGAGTTTACTCAAAGAACCTAACATTCCTTTTTTAATTGAATTCGTCAGCACGCTATGTGGGATACAGATCCATCATCACTAATTTAGTGACGTCAGTAACTATTCGTGATATTGTAGCGGTAGCATTAGGACTTGCATTCATTAATGTAGGAGTTGACCATTTTGTTAATCCAATTTGGTATGAGCCAATAGTTCCCTCTATACTGCCAAATGCAGAGTTCTGGGTCTTAGCGAGCGGATTTTTTGAGATTTTGTTTGGTCTGTGTTTCATAATACCTCAAACAAGAGCATGGGCTTCCGTCGGTGGGGTTTGGTTACTAGTGATTCTCTACTGGGCTAATTTCAATATGTGGTATAACGATATACCACTAAGCGGAAAAACATATGATGATTTTTGGCACATTGTAAGATTAACAATCCAGATCTTACTGATCGTGCTCATCACCTGGACTGGGCAAGTAACGCCTTTCAAAGGAAAGGAGAAACTACATGATTCTCTAGACATATTTTCTGGGAGAATTACCTCAAGTGGCTTTGAAACAGGAGACAGAATCGTTGTTGGGGCTTGGAAAACGTCACTTTTTGGAGAATTTGCTGACATCATGTGGGCAAAACCAGACGGAACTAGAGTCCTGATTGCGCCGACAAGGGATATTGCAGATTATGTAACAGACATGTATTCCTTTGATGAGGTGATTATTGAAGATGTGAAGACTGTTGGGAATGAAAGAGAACTAAAGGTAAGTTGTCAAACAATGGATATAGAATTCACTTGGAACAAGGGATTTCCCATTCCATTCAAACGCTCTTTGCTATTCATAGCAACTGTTGAACTATTCTTTGCGAAACTGATTTTTTCAACAAGAACTTATGGAGTTACAAAAAATAATCGTAAAGAATGGTATGCAATCGACAGAGTATCTCATATTACAAGTGCTAATGCATTAATCTCGGGTAAAGATGCTGGTGAATTCAGGCCAATGGATAAACCATGCAGATTTGGCTTTAGTGAAGCTCCAAAAAAACCATCATCTTGCATCGTTAGAACACACATACTTTGATGAATTTGTTCATCGTTGTCGTTTGAACCCATGTGACTGATAAAATTGGCTATTCGTATAAATTTTAACCCGATTTTAATGCTGAAATCAAAGCTAAAACTGATAATCCAAAAAACTGAAATCTGCACGTTTCAAAATGATTCAACCGCTTCTATGCGGATGTATAAATCAGTCATCTGCTACCCTAATTACCCGGGTTGTTCGATATCCTTGTAACATCTTCATGTATTTTCTATCTCTGATTTCTTGATCTAAAGCTGGGTCTCCAGTATCAATCCGAAGTGAGTTTAATCCGAGCAATTTTGCAGGTGTTGCAATGCCCAAAATATTCTCAATCCCAATTAATCGCAAGACTGCGGGCGATAATTGTAAATTTCCTCTTCCAATCAAAAACCCTTGACCGCCCATTGGCGAAAGTAGTAGCAGTTTTGACCCAACATGTTGTGAAATAATCTCTAGCAGGCCTTTTTCATTTAGATCTAGATACATTTTCCCATTGTGCTGGATGTCAATTCCTAGTAATGTTGATTCATTTCCTGAGAGTTTGCATATCTGCCTTAGAGTTCCACCACTACCCCACACAATCATCAAATCAGGATTCTGTTCAACCAAATTATCGATATGAAGTGACATTGATTCCAAGGTTTCCTCCTCACTCTCTCTCTGAACTTGCTCTTTTGCCCCCTGCATCCATCTTGGACTTGCTGGAGTGAATGCTTCACCATACATTTTCACCCTCCACTCACCTTTTCGATAAACCTCCTCATCAAGGTCCATAACCTCTGTTCTAGCAACCATCAAATCACCAGTAAAGAATGACCAAACAACCTCAGCAGCAGCCTTTGGTGTTGTTGCAAAACAGCCACTATGCATTTTTACCCCACCAGGAACACCAACTATTGGGATTTCAGATTCCCCTAAAGCCTTGACTATGTCTCTGGTTGTCCCATCTCCGCCTGCATAAAGGAAAATATCAGGTGTGTGTGATTTTATGAAATCTGAGGTAGACTCCGCTGATGTTTTTGTCGGAGTTTCTCCAGTTGATATATACTCTCCAGGTATCCAATCACCACCCATCCTTCCGTCCCAAGCAATTATTTCAATAGGTTCTCTAGCAATATTGGATAAGTGCTTAAGGCATTGCTTCATCCTCGGACCTGCTCTATCTTCAGCACCCGCAGCTCTAGCTTCTTCAGCCCTCCCGTCGCTTCCTTTGAACCCTAAGCGGCCTCCAAGCCCCGCATCTGGATTGACTACAATTGCCAAGCGCATAGACAACGCCAGATACTAACGCTACATCAAACCGATTATGTACGGTTTATACAACGGAGCATCATGGAGCGCAAGAAAGACAAACTTACTTTTGAAGGTGCGTGGAATGAACAGTTAAAGCAAGAAAATGATGAAAAAATACCATCTGAAGTCAAGACTGCAAAAAAATTCGAAGAACCAAAGTTCAGAGGCCAGAGAGATGTAAAAGAAACAAGGAGTGAATTTATTGTCGCAAAGAAAAGCTCTGAAGAACAGAAACCACAGAAAAAATCCAATGTAGTAGATGAGTTATCGTCAAAAGAAGGAGATGATTTTGACGTAGAGTGGTAATGCAGAATATCCAAAGAGAAATGAGAAAATAAGGGATTTTGTATCGCCAACGTGAAGAATGGAAGCCTTACCGTATGCAATGGAGGCAACCAAATGGGCATGATTTCTGTTACCTTACCAGATGGGTCAGTCAACGAATACACTGTTGGCATTACCGCTGGAGAAATCATAATTGACATTGAAGGCAGAAAGCACGATTGCATTGCAGCACTCGTGGATGGAGAGGAGAAAGATTTCTCTTCAGAACTCGTTACGGACTGTTCAATTGAGGGGATATCAGTTTATTCGGATGCGGGAATGTATATTTTAAGACACTCCGCTGCCCATTTATTAGCCCAAGCTATAACTGAATTGTACCCTGATGCAAAACCAACAATTGGTCCACCCATTGATAGAGGATTCTATTACGATTTTGCCGACTTAGAAGACTTCGGCTCTGATGAATTAAAAAAAGTCCAAAAAAAGATGCACGAATTAGCAAGAAAAAACCTTCAGATTATTCGAATAGAACACACAGAATCTGAACTCAGTAGTATGTTTGAAAATAATCCATACAAACTTGAGATAATAAAAGAAAGAATCGATGAAGGGACTGGGTCTACAATTTACTCCCAAGGCGATTGGTTTGATTTGTGTAAGGGACCACACGTACACTCAACTGCAAAATTGATGCATGTTAGACTAACCTCCGTATCATCTGCATTTTGGCGAGGTGACCAGAATCGCGATAAATTGACCAGAATTTATGGATTAGTTGAACCTACAAAAGACGCCTTGAAAGCAACAATGGCCTCGATAGAAGAAGCGAAGAAAAGAGATCACAGAAAATTAGGCAAGGACTTGCAACTATTTCACGTAGACGAAGATGTAGGTCAGGGACTAATACTTTGGACGCCCAGAGGAGCGACTATCAGAACATGCTTGCAGAATTTCATATCTGAGCATCTAACCCGACAAGGATATCATCAGGTTTACACACCACACATAGGAAAACTTGACCTTTACAGAACCAGCGGTCATTTCCCCTACTATCAAGATTCACAATACCCTCCGCTAGTAGAAAAAGAAATGATGTCAAAGCTTGCACATGAAGGTTGCAGTTGTGGAGAACTGTCCAATATGATGGCTGCTGGCGACATTGAAGGGTATATGCTGAAGCCAATGAACTGTCCTCATCACATCAAAATTTATTCATCACAGGCCCGATCCTACAGAGATTTACCTTTGAGGTTAGCAGAATTTGGAACGGTATATCGGTGGGAACAATCTGGTGAGATTTCGGGCCTAACAAGAGTCAGAGGGTTTACTCAAGACGATGCCCACCTTTTCGTAACCGAAGACCAAATCGCAAATGAGGTATTGGGTTGTATAGAGTTGGTTCAAGTAATCTTTGAATCACTTGGGATGACTGATTACAGAGTTAGGGTAGGTCTAAGAGATCCTGACTCAAGTAAGTATGTTGGAGATTCTGATAAGTGGGATAGAGCTGAAGATGCATGCCGAGCGGCTGCTAGTAGCCTGGGAGTCAAATGGTCTGAGGAACCCGGTGAAGCGGCCTTTTATGGACCCAAAATTGATTTTGTTGTGAGAGACGTAATCGGCAGGGAATGGCAACTTGGAACTGTACAAGTTGACTACAACTTACCTGAGAGATTCGAACTTAAGTACAAAGGAAGTGATGGAGAGATGCATAGACCAGTCATGATTCATCGAGCACCTTTCGGCTCAATGGAGCGGTTTTGCGGCGTATTGATTGAACATTTCGCAGGGAAGTTCCCTACATGGCTTTCTCCTACCCAAATTCATATTTTGACAATTTCCCAGAAACAGGTTGAATATGGTCGCGAGATACTTTCTAAATTAAAACAAGAGGGTATAAGAGCAGAAATTGATGATGGAGATAATACCATTGGAAAGAAGATTAGGATGCATAGAAAATTTCATCCAGCATATATGCTAATATTAGGGGAAGAAGAGGTTGCAAACGGCAGCGTCTCAGTCAGAGCTCGAAATGGAGATCAAAGAGCTGGTGTTGAATTGAATCAATTTATATCAGAACTAACTGAAGAAATAAACAACAAGAATTCCACTCCCTCACTTGTTCCAAGTCGAGAAGGTTGAGTTGACAATGGGAATTACATTGGTTAATGATTTCAATAGCATGGCTATTTTAGCCATATTATTCTCTGGATTCACCGCCTATTTATTCCAAGAATACCTCATACCTAGGGGATTATCAGGACTACAAGTTGCCTTCCCAACCGGTCCAAAACGGTATGAGGTACACACTGTCACTTCCGACAAGCAAGAAGCAAAAAAACTCTTGAAAGCGCCTGGTATGAGGAATGGGCTGACCGTTTATGTAATGGCCCTAACAGGTGCAATCCTGCTTGGAGTGGAGTGGTTATTATATCAAACGAAATTAACTAACGGGGTAAATATGGTCTCTCTCGCAGCAGCACTTGTATTGATAATTGTCCCTGCAATGATATCAACCGGAGTTTCCATGAGTACACAGATAATAACTAGAACTGGCGGGAGAAGAGAATCTCTTCAAGAGGCCAGTACGTTTAGAAGCGGTGTCGGAATCTCTATCACAATTTTATGGTTTACCTCTTTGCTTATGATTTGGTTCATTATGGGATTAGCAGAAGTAAAATTTGATCGTAGATTAGCGTTGATTGGATGCTTAGCATTTGCTCCTGGTTTCATTGCCTATGGACGGGTAATGGGCTGTGCATGGACTGCATTAAAAGAATCGAGTAAACAATTATCCAAGGGTGAGCCGTCTGCGTTTTATCCACACAAACCTAATGCAAGAAAGCAATTGGTCTCCACGCTTGTTTGGTTGAACACTGCTGCTATGCCATTCATTGCATTCAACACACTTATTTCTCTAATTTTTCTTGCAATAGATCCAAGCATGTTTCAACATTCCCAACGCGTGCTTGATTTACCAGAATACCGGCCCCAAACCACCATTATGGAGGAGGGTGGAATATTCGGATTCTACGCCATTGAACTGTTTTCAAATATCTCCGAATCAGGGATAAGGGTGCCATTAGTAACTATGGTTTTGCTATTTTTGCTACTTAACGTAGCGATAATAGGTTTCTTGTTTGTTTATGAGGTTGCAAGGATTCTATTCCTTGACATAGCTGACGTATCTGGTAAAGGAGGAATTAGATTAGCAGACTCAAGGTTATTGAGAAGTGAAAGAACACAACAAGCAAATGTCTTAAATTTCTGCTTTACAGGATTTGCGGGCCAGTCAATGCTTTTGCTAGCACTTGCAATGCTTACATTCTGGGATTCACAATATCTACCGCAAGGTTCTGAGTGTGGATCTTGGAAGGATTCTGTCTGTCAGGTTCTAAGAAAGGATGCTTTGGAGGAATTAACTTGGATGTTAGCATCTGGAGGACAAGTTGTCTTCCTTGGAATCTGGCTGTTATCTCGTAGAACTGGACAGAGATTAGAGGATATATCCTTTGACGCGATGGCCAATCAAAAAAGAATCGAATTAGAGTCCCTTGAGAAGATGATATACAGAAAGGAAGAAGACTTCCGTGTTTTACTTTCAAAAGATGAATGGTCTAAGGCTATGGAAAAGATGGAGTTGCTGTACGTCGATCATGGAGAAGACAGTATCGAAGGTTTGTCTTTAGTTAGGCGAACAGAAGCTAGTATGGAGATGTTAATGGCATTAGGTAGATGGGACCAAGCAGAGCAAGTTGCGCTTTCGTTTTTAGCCCTCAGAGCCGGTAGATCTGCTGAAATTGCTCGCATGATTCTAGCAGCTGCATCATTAGCACAAAGAGACATTCCTGAAGCACTACCTAGATTAGACCTATTGGCAGATGAAGATATTGAAACTGCGAGACTCAAATGGATTGCATCAGTGTTGAATCCAAAAATAAAATTGCCAGAATCAATTCGCCCATTATTGCGCGTTGATTCGGTTACAAAAAGGAACATTGACCTTTTGCTGAGATATAAATCTGGAACCCCTGGAAGTAAACTAGAATGGAAATATAAACCGGCAGAAAAACTGCACATACTTGGTGACATAGCGCGATTTAGACTCTGGTCCCAATCGGAAATTGCTCTTGATAAACTAGAATCTTGGGTAGATAAGAAGAATATTGATTTGGATAAATGGCCACACGGTCAGACCGCTAGGGCTCTGTTATATCTTGATCGAGGGATGAAGGCAAGCGCGATAAATATCATCGAAAAAACAATGGAAACACACCCAAGGCATCCACATCTAAGAAGGCTTGCGATACAGTTGGCTGTTCAACAAGAGATGCAAATGCCCGAAACCGAGGCTACCGGACTAGTCTGGGCTGATACTATGGAAGGAAATTGGGAGAAAAATTGGGAGACGTCTCACAATGTTGTAATACCTCCGCAATTTACAAACAACAACATGAAAAATCACGCCTGGAATGCAAATGCATGGGCTTCGAGAAAAGAAAATGAAAAATTCTTCAACAACAAGAGGGATGCAAAAAAATTAGATTGGTCAAACAATCCAATAGCTAACCACTTGATACTAACTGGAATAATCACCACTGTGGGAGGAGTTCCAATTGACTTGGGATTACCGGGTTGGATAGATTATGATAGTTGCGAAAAGGCCAGATTATTCGAATTATGATTACAACAGGCTATCAATTAGTCCATCAATATCCTGAGGTTTTCCGCAATATCTACAACGTAATTCTAACGGTTCTCTTCTTGTAACCACCAATCTGTGAGGGAGAGGTTCTCTAGAGTTGATTGTAATGCAATTTGAAAATGTGCACCTCGCTACATTTACAACTTCTTCTGTTAGGTTGATTTCTAATTTCTCTGCAACAGAGTAAGCTCGTATTATGGCTACTGAAACATCAGGAGCAACTAGGGATAATTTGTCAAGTTCTCCTTGAGTCAGCTCCCTATCCTCAACTTTGATTATATCTTTCCCACCCATCTTTTTGGATGGAACATTCATTACTAAGGATACTGGATTAGACATATCTCCCCCAATTCCAAGCATTTTCAAAACTGACAAGGCCTTACCTGCGGGAATATGATCAATAACTGTTCCATTTTTAATCGCAGTGACCCTTCGCATGTTTCCTTCTTGACTCATATTACCCCTCCTGCTTCGTTAACATCAGCCGGAACCTCAACATTCAGAAGACGACACATTAGAGCCATCCTAGCAACAACTCCGTTGAACGCTTGTTCAAAGTATAGCGCATGACGAGTGGAATCAACAGAAGGATCGATCTCATCGACCCTTGGTAATGGATGCATGATTATCATCTCAGGTTTTGCTCCGTCAAGGTCTCTGGCATGCAATTTGTAAGCCCCCGCGACTTTCGCATATTCATCCTCATCAGGGAACCTCTCTTTCTGAATTCTGGTCATGTAAATCACGTCTGCTGCGTCAATTTGTCCAAAAAGATCGTCTGTTTCGACAACTTCTGCACCACTCTCCTTTAGATCTGACACAATCTCTTCAGGCATTCTCAAACTTTCTGGAGATGCGAAGGTAACATTACAACCAAGTCGGGTAAGTGCATGCGAAAGGGAGTGTACTGTTCTACCATACCTTAAGTCGCCTGCTAAAACTACATTCAAACCTTCGAACTTTCCGTGCGCACGCCTAATTGTGAACAAATCAAGCATAGTCTGAGTTGGATGATGCCCGGCTCCATCGCCTCCGTTTAGGATTGGCACATTTGCACTGTCACTCGCATATTGTGCAGCACCTTGCCTTGGATGTCTCATAGCGATAATATCAGTATAGCCATCCACCATCTGTATCATGTCAAAAAGAGTCTCGCCTTTTACAACCGAGGAACTCTTAACATCCCCCAAGTTAACTACGTCGCCTCCCAAACGCTTCATTGCTGTTTCAAATGACATTCTTGTTCTAGTTGATGGTTCAAAAAACAGATTCCCGAGGATTCTTCCCTTCAGAAGAGGCAGATATAACTCTCCACGAGCAACAGGTAACAGCCTTTCTGCGTCGTCAAGAATAGATATTATCTCTGCATTTGTAAGGTCATCCATTGTGATAAGGCCGGGCATGGTCGTTCCCCTTCTGTTGCGGATGTGACAAACCCGACCATGAACATATGGGCGCGAGAACCCGCTTTCTTGATGAGGTATGAGATTATGCAATTAACCATGCGAAGGGCGGTTTTTCTAGTCTTATTACTCTTGATACCACCTTCTTGGGCTCAACAGGAGCCAAATTGGACTGTGGAAGTGGAAGACCCCTTTGGTAACCCAATAAGTGATTGTGATATCCTGCTAGTAAATCCATGGACAGGTGTCGAACTTGATCGACCAAAAGGCGGAATGTTCCTTCCAAAAGCAACATGTGAGGGGTATGTAGTGATGTGGCACCCACCAGTTCCCTCAACCCAAACCACTGTCGTTCTGGATGCATATCCGATTATTCAAGACTTATTCACGGTCGAAGGCGTTCATACAGTTACGGTATTGGGCAGCGAATGGCAAGCAAGTGTGACCGACGGATTAATTGACGCCCCAAGTGGTGTAGATGTCATATTATTGGGAGAAGGCGGTAGTTTTGTCAGAAACAGTGAGAGCTATGTTCAAATTCCAAATTCGACTGAAATTTACGATTTGGGCGGAAATTACTCAGAAGATGTTTCAGTTATGGCAATTCATACAATGACTGGGCATGTTGTTGATTGGGTTAATCAAAATTTAACTGTTGGTGAATTCGGTGGAGGGTGGCAAGCTAGGGTTTTGGTTAATGGATATCCAGTTGGCGAGACAACATGGCCGCCTAATAAAAACTGGATTTCAGAACAGATTAATTCCTCACAAACTGTGGGCAGTGCAACCTTAGAGTTAAATTCCGGATTGCTGGCAAATAGTAATGTTACTGGATTGTGGTCCGCAATGCACGTGTTTAATGCTGGATTAGGCCTACCTTTCATTCCTGGTGTTAATACAGGAATTGTCAGCCAAGTCGAGAGATTTCTTGGTGGAGATGTGAACAACCTCAATACCCTCTTAGAATCGATAATTTATTTGAATGGAAGAGAGGCTAGTTGTTGTTTAATCGACGATAATGATGTGATTTTCTCCAATCTTTCAGTTGAGTCGAGTATTAACCTAGATACGAATAGTTGGGGTTGGAATGAAACAGCAGACATCTCTACAACTAGATCACACATAGAACTTATGCGATTAGAAGTCCCATTTCAAAATGATATACGTCAATCTACCCCCTTAAGAATTACAACTGATGGGCATTATCAATATCTATCTAGTCCCCTGAACGAATGGATTAGTGGATATGCTAACGAATTTGTTTTGAAGAGAAACCTTTCATCTATATCTGGGTTTTATACAATCAGCATAGGTCCTAACACTGCTCCACAAATATCAATGGATGAGGAGTATGCCCTACCATGGGAAAATACAGCCTATGATTTCGAAGTTAGGATAGATGATTCTCCTCTTTCAATCCATGATTGTGAATGGGATATTTCTGGAAATAACATTGCTACAGGGGTCAATCTATCAGCTTTTCATCCAGATTCAATTCTTGACGTTTCAGTTCAATGCACAGATGAGGGAGGTATGAGTAATTCCTTGAATAGAAGCTTCGTTTTGGATAATGATGCTCCAGTCATAAACAATCTAAATGATACATTCCAAATAGATCCGGGTATGTTTTATCTCGACCTAAATGTAAGTGATGATCATGATACCAACCTTGATGTGTTGTGGACTAGCAATAAATCACAAGATTGGTATTACAATGGTAACGTTCTTACTACTGAATTTGATGTTGATTCAAACCTTAATTCTGTATACGATAACATAACTGAGAGGCACAAACAAAGAAACAACATTCACTACTGGTTGAAAGTTAATGTTACAGATGATGTTGGACACCAAACAAGTAAGACTTGGAATATTAACCTGTTAGATTCAGCTCCACCTGTCGTAATTCCGAGGATTGAGAAATATCTGTACACAGATGGTTCAACTATCGAATATTCTGGTTCTGATTCGTACATTGTGTATTCTAATATATGGGAACAATTGAATTCACCTGCTAGAGAAGATGATCGAATAAGGCTCAATCTTACGCAGTCTTTTGATGACCATGATTCAATTAGCAAAATTAAATTTGCAATTGAGTTTTTGAATCACAATTACACGAATATTAACTGGACAAACGCCCAATTCTTTGAACTTCCAAATCCAGGGGTAGGAAGCCATCCTCTGAAAATAACCGCAATTGATACAAATAACAATTCTGCAAGTTTTCTGCAAAATGTAGCCATAGCACCACACATCTCAAGAGATTTGGAAATAATAGATATCATGTCTAAATCTGAGAGTGTAAGTCCAGGCAAAAATGAGTTTTGGGTCACAGTACAGAATAACGGGGCCACAGATACACAGTTCATTCTTTGCACTGAGTATGAATGCGTCTCTTCTGTAATTGAGGCATCCACATATCAAAAAACATCAACTAAACTTGTGTTGATTGAAGACGATCTTGACTGGTTCGATACTTTTTCAGTAGACTTGTCCTACATAGATGATTCAAATCAAACCATAGTCAAACAGTCTTCTAGTGATTTTAACGCTGGCATTGGACTCGACATGTTTGATTTTTTCATTGTCGTGTCGATAGGAGTATGTGGGATTTTGTGGATAAGAAGTAGGAATAAACCGAGATTCTGATATGTGTGAATATATGAGGGTAAATTATGGATGGCTTTGTAAATCTAGAAGATGCGATCAAAGCTGAAATGAATTTGAGGGCAAAAAGATTAGAGAGACTTTCTGGGTTTTCTGCCATATTTATGCTAACAGTTGCGATTTGGTTAGCATGGCCTTCAATAAAATCAACAATTAATGGTGGTTCTGTAAATTCAGATTTGAAGTATTCTATTGTAATCATTGCATGGGCAATATTTGTTCAAGATCTCGCGACAATGGAGAAGCAGGCTAGGTCCAGACTTGGAACGGTGTGCACTATTTTTTGGCTTCCAATCGCAATAGTTGCATTAAATTATTTCCAAGGGAGTCTTTCAGAAATTTTAGGAATGATAATTTTAATTTCCATATCCATAACGCTCTTTGTATCAGGAAGAACCATACTCATGGGAGATGTATCCGTTTTGAAGTATAGATCAATCATGGGTTTTCTGGGTCTTGTTTTGTCAATTTCCTTACTCACTACCTCAAGTTTCGAAAATTCTGCTACATATATCCAATTTGCTCTGTGCTTAATCGCACTTTTCCTCATTATATACGATTGGTATGGAAATGATGATATGCGTCAAATGAGAAAACATTTTGATGTGAGATTGAACGAGTTAGAGATTCTAATATTAGAGCTAAAAAGCGAAGGAGCTGCCGTTGACCAAGCAGCAAGCTTGGTGATGACTGGTCGTGAAGAGGGGCACAGAGACCCAGAGTGGGGAATGCGCCTACTTGACGAGGCAGAGGAAGATATCAAGCGCTCCTTATCACTTGCTGGAGATGTAGATGACATCAAACAAGACTCATTGAAGTCGGTAGAAAATGCTGAACTTATTGCACCGATAGTAAAGCGTCCCAGAAAAGCATGGGAAATGGGCCAAAGAGAGTTACAATTAGGCAGTTTAAGAGAAGGAGAAGCACTGTTTAGACAAGCAAAAAAACGTGCAAATGAAGTAATTGAGTGGTGGGAAAAGGCAGAAATTGCAATAACTGAAGCAAGCACTAAATTATCTAATTCTGAGCATGTAAAGGACGATCTTGAGGATTTATTGATTGAGGCAAAGAAGATGTTACTTTCCGAGAAGCCGAAAAAAGCATATGAATTTGCCATGGTAATCCCTGAACAAATGTTGGCTCTTGAAAAAGCGCTTTCAATAGCAGAGAATACAGTTAGCGATGCCGCAAAGTTGCTTAAATCAGCAGATGGAATTGATAAGACCCAACTCAATAAGAGGCTTGATGATGCTGAGGATGCTGTTAATGAGGGTAATTCCGCTCTTGCAAAGGGACTTGCTGACGGAGTTATTAGAGAAATTACTGCAGAAAGGGAAGCTATGGATGATGTAAGAAGAGCAATTAGACAAAAAAAGCATCTAATTTCTCGATGGTCAAACAGACAAGATGCGGCAGATTGGGATGAAAGGCTTTCTAAAATCGAGAAAGAAGGGAGCGCAAAAAGGTGGGTAAAGGCAGCATCAATGTTAGATGAACTAACGACCGATCTCGATTCTAATTTGAAGGCAAACGAAGATGCTTCAGAATTACTTGATTATATCAGTGAACAATGGGCAGTTCTAAGGAACCAATGTGATGCGAGCAACATAGCGATAATCGATGAAGACAGGAGGACTGTGGAAGAGGCAATTGCGATTGCAAAAGATAACTTGGAAGCAGGTAAAACAGAGCTATGTCTTAATTCTCTTGGTCGAGCAGACAAGTATATGGAAAGGCTTCAAAGAAGAGTCTAATCACATCATTTGCTTGCGCATTTCACACGCTTTACAAACGTTACCACTGCATATTTGACCACATTCTGGACAGTTTATTGGTTTGACCGAATTTAGGCTGCTGCCAGCCATTTTTCTTAATTTCTTTATGTCGTCAGCCATTCTAAGCAACCCGTGCCTTGTCCCAGGAACATCTGCTTCCATCATAGCAACTGTTTCTCTATGCCTAAATCTTAGGGCCCCCTCTCCATGAGGACATTCCTCGTGGTGAATTGGTAATTTTTTATGCAATGCATAGAGGTGAATTTCCTGCTCTGGAACCCATCTTAGCGGAACGATCCTCGGAGCCATTCCTTTCAAAGGAGTGTCTGTATGTGGAGCAAGTCTAAGCGTTCTTTCTATGTCTCCATTTTGCATGTTCATCATAATTGTCTGGGCCATGTCATCTAAATTATGCCCTAGAGCAATAACATCAGCACCGACGCGTTCAGCTAGATGATTAATCCCCTGTCGCCTGAAAACTCCGCAATATGAGCATGGAGCCTTTTTATCACCCGTCTGAATTATTTTTTCTGCAACTTCATCCATTTCCTTAAATCCAAGTTCTGGATAGGAGACCGTCTCGAATCTGACACCTAAACTCTCGCAAAGTTCTTTTGCGCACTCAAGTGACGGTGGCCGGTATCCTTCAATCCCTTCATCTACACAGCCCCCTACGATGGTTACATCCCTGCGTTGGCTGAGGTTTTCATGAATTCTCTCGAGTAACACTGCTGAGTCCTTACCACCTGATATTGCAACGAGTATGGTTGTATGCTTACCTTTTGGTAATACTAATTGTTCTCTAAGCGCTTTTGAAACCTTTTTTCGCACACTATCAGCAAGATGAGCAGCACACATCATTCTTCCTGAGTAGACCTGGTGATGAATTGCAGGATTGCGACACTTGTCGCAACTGGGTACCTCAAACATCTCGGCCATGTTATTCCCACGAGGTGTTGGTTTTGATGTGCACGGTTGCAAGAATCAATTGGAATATTAAATCTTCAATTGGAATTTTTGTAAAATTTGGAAGTGGGAAAAGCCGGTTAGTTGGCAAAATCAAAAACCCCATTAAATCGCCCTATAGGCGTTTTGCAAAGCCAAACTTCTTGAATGCGTTTTCTGCCTCAAGTAATTTGAGCGCGCATGATGCAACGCATTCTGGCCGGTTTTACCACCTTACCAGGAGCCAATCAAGCATACATCATTTCAAAGAAAAATGGCTTGTTAGCTTCTGTGGGACACAAAGGGAAATCTCCTAATGTCGAATATGCTGGAAAAATTGTTCAAGCAATGGAAAGGCTGGGTAAAGATACTAGCATCGGCAGGGGTTTGGAACTATGGCATGAAGGAAAGAATATGTTGTTGTTAACCCGGTTGAGTGAAGATGCTAGTTTGATAATATCTGGAAAAAATGGCAGATTAGCAAGGTGGAGACACGCAGTGGAATGTGATGTAGATATGCTGAACTCGTTGATTAGGTGATAGACATGTTCGATTTACCCTACGGAGTATTGATTGACGACGAAATAGATGTACAGGATGGTTCCATATTACCATTTGAACATGGTTCGATTACTACCTATCTTGGAAGAAGGTCAACCCCCAGTGGCCACAGATTAATACGGTCTGGAAGAATTGTTGGATGGGTTGCTGAGCCAGCGGCGGGAAAAACCCTGCTTTGTGGGGTTGAAGCAAAGAAAAGGCTTGAAGAATTGGAGGTAGATGGTCACCGTCTTACGGCAAGGGCTTGGAGTCAAACTGCGCTAGGATCTGTTGCACAAATTATCCCTGAGGCCTTTGAACACAGTGCAGATATGAGGGGACTCATCAGTTCAGGAGATTCACTTGAAAGACTTCTGTCGAGAGACTTGTCTGCTATTCTAGATACCTTAATTCAACGACCAGAGGTTAGAGGAGGAATTGCAGTAGATTCTGGAATGTTGATCCACGATGCAGGAGAACTTCCATCCAGTGCAGAATCCTTAGCAACGCAAGTAGGAGAGACCCTTGCAGGTAGAAAAGCCATGGCTAGTGACCTAGGTCTTGCAGGGGAGGGGCATTGGACATTACACACTGATGATGGTGCACTCCTCTTAGCCGAGGCAGGAGACGTGGGGCTAGCAGTTTGGACAGAATCAGACGTAGATCATGGTAGACTTATCAACCAAATCGCATCAGTCATGGAAGGACAAACAGAGATAATGGGCTTAGGCGGTAAACCTCTTGTTGACGGGCATGTTGTTAGAGAGGGCAGAGGAGGTACAGATGCGATAATTTCAATGCTAACCTCTGCTGTTGAGGAGGGGATAACTGGTCACCTATGTGCTGGAAAATCTTCCAAAGCAGTTAGGGTCGCACTCGTCAAGGGAATACCTGTTGCAATACAAGCCCCTAAACAAACCAAAATCGTTGAAGCAGTTAGTTCACTAACCGAATCACGAAGAGTTTTGACCCTACATAGATTACCAGTAGGAACGATATTGGGGCCTGAATCCGGTAATGTCCCAGATTTCAATCTAGCAAAATTTTGCGAAGAGTTGACTACCACTAGAACAAGGTCCGAGGCACGTCAAGCACTAATTATGCAAAATCTGCAACAATTGTACGGGTTTGAAATAGGTTTGCAGAGACTTCGCAAAGACCGGACAAAGTATGAATTTAGCATTACTATATCAGTTCCATCCACAGGATTGAAGAAAATTGATACATCAACGGCAGTTGATGATGGACTACGTAGAAAATTGGAGAACTCAGAGGTAAAAATATCCGATGCTGAGCGAGAAATCGAAATGTTGAGAATAGCTCTTGATGCTGCTCAAGCCGCAGAGAATGCAGCAAAGGTTAGTGCCATTGAAGCCGACAAGCAAGTCATTGACATACAAAGCAAAATCTCATCATACAATAAGACAATAGATCAGATGCAACTAGATATTTCCTCTGCTCAGGCAAGTATGGAAAACGCAGAATCCAGAAGCGATAGACTTTCTAAAAGAGTAAATGAGTTAGAACACCAATTAAGTGAAAGAGCAGTAGAATTAGCAAGGATATTGGGAGATAGTAAAGCAAGTTCAGAACTGTCAGCTAAAATTGAAGAGATGGCATCTAAAGAGGCAGCTTTATCCAGCGATATTGATTCATATTCAGAAACCTTGGCCAGCATACGCTCAAGGATAGAAGATGACCAACGTAGGCAGAGAATGATTGAAGAGCAGGTCGACGCAACTAGAGACAAGCATCGGCGTGCTCAAGGCGAGTTATCAGAAATCGAAGCTAAAATTAGTGACTCTCAATTGCGACTAAAACAAGTCGAAACTGAAGCAAAAGTAGCCAGAGAAAGGACCCAAGAAGACAGAATACGTCTGAATGAACAGGAAAATCGAGCAGCAAATATCCAATCTGAGATGCGTGAGTTAATGGATGAGAGACGGCAGGTTTTGAAGGAATTGGGTGATTTAGGTGCAAGACGAGGGCAGGCAGAAGGGGAATTGTCAAACCTTCTAGATCAGGCAGAAGCACTAGCCTTAGCACATGAAGAGGCTTTGTCGGACATCAAGGAGGCTGAACATCTCCGTGCAAGATTATCTGAAGAACCGCTTGCTCAGGCCCTACTACACGAAAATAAGAAATTCAACACTCTAGGTCCTGTTTTAGAACGTTTAGAACATGCAAGAACTCTCGGTTACTCTGTTTCCCTTCTCGACAGAGCTGTTGAAAGAGCATTGCAAGTTATTCAGGGATGTGTTGATCATGTCGCTCGAACTCCAAGGCATTTGTTATCAAATGAGGTCATGTCATTACTTGAGAGACAGGTCCCACAAACCGCTGGAGCGGTACGCGGGCTGGCAAGATGGTCTGTTCAACAAAGACTTGAGCATCAACTAGGGGAGACCGTAACCCATCTTGTCCTAGATCTAGAGAACCTTCTAGAAGACTATGATCGTTCTATAACTATGCTTCGGAGAATCAAAAACGTCCTCGAACAGTTGGAAAAACTAGGCGCCCCACCTGAACAAATTCAAGCCCTTCTTAACAATACAAGAAGACCTGAATCATTACCTGTTCTAGCTAGAGAAACTAGAGCCCTTATCCAGAAAGCTCTCGATGATATACATCTAGAGGCGGATATGAGAGATGCTGGTTCGGCTGTGAAGCTCGAAGCAACAACCACGACTTTGGAAGAATTACTAACTCAGTTAGATGCAAGTGGGTTTGTTAAAGGAGAAGTAAGAGGTGCACTATGGGATTTCAAGCGTGACGGTATTTTACCATTTGAAAGGGACTCGATGCCTGCCGGTGAAAGAGAGCCGGTAAACAATGATGCTATTGAGGAAATGAAAGGGGAATTAATCGACGAAGAGATCGCTGTTGCTGTTGAAACCAGCGAAATAACAGAAGAATGGTCTGAGCTGTCTACCCCCAATGATGAAGTTAAGGAAGAAGTAGTAAACGATTCAGAATTTAGCACTAGTAGTGATGAAAGAGCAACCTTGGAAGAAGAGCTTGCAAGATTAGATGCTCGCTGGGCTAGGAGAACTGAACCCGTTGAAACAGAAGAGGTCTCTGAATCAATCCTTAGTCAACTCGAAGAATCACTTGATGGAATTGACTTGTAGGTGAATTGATGGGAGAACCATACCCTCTGTGGATTGAAAAGGTAATTTTTGTTGGGATTCTATCTCTAACAATTTACTTTGGTATTCAATTAAAAGGATTATTTTCAGGATTTCTACTTTGGCTTTCTTGGCTGTGTCTATTGCCATTGATGGCAGTGGTATTTTCAGAAATGTTAGGGCGTGCCATACAAAACCTATATTCAAAATGATTAATCTCTAGAGCTCAAGGATGATTCTATTAGACCCCAAAATCTCTGCCATGGAACTACAAATCTGAGTAAGGCCATTATTCCAAGGAACAAAAGGGCAGATATTACCAATCCATAAGTGAGTGTCAATTCTATTGACTCACCAACTTGAGCGGCCCACTGAGACCCTGTAATATCGCTAACAAAATCCAGCAGGACAGAGTGGAAACCAAGTGCAACTGTGGTAGCGACCACAGTCAAAGTTAGAAATATCGCTGTATGCCTGATATGACCATTTAGTATATTGTCCATCTGAGCTACATACTCAGGATCTCTTTTACAAGATTCTGGTAGCCTGTAAGCATACTCTAGTTGTCTAATTACTCCAAATGCTGATTCTTGGAAGACCATCATTAAACATGCTATCAAGATTAGAGAAATTTGTTCTTTCGTTACCAAACCAAACACTGTTGGCTCTGAAACAATAATTTCGAGGGCGGTTAACTGGCTTCCATAGCTTCCCAGTTGTGAGCGAATTAGAGGGAAAGTAAGGACCGCATGGACTGCAAGGAACAGCAAAGTGAAACCTATTGACCATGCTACTCCTCTTCTGGATAATCCCCAGATTCCTTTCGTCCCTGTGATTACAGGTAGCAGGTAAAATGTCAAAATTATGAACGATAACATCGTCAATAAAGGCCATCTAAGTAGTTGTATGACATCCTCATCTGGTACATCCCAACCACCACCAATCAACTGCCAAACATATGCTAACACAAACCTACCTGCCAGCAGTAGTATAGCACCTATGATTAACGCTAATTTAGCGCGTTGTTGGAATTTAGGTGTTTGAAATGCCAATACTGCCATTGCTCCTCCAAGACCCAACCCTAGTCCAAGAGGAACATAAAAACGCGCCAAACCATCAGAATTACTACCTGATATCCAGTCTGCTAGGGGTAACTCGGCATCAGTACCTGCCTCGATAGTATCGAATAGTTGGGTGTGGTCTATACTGCCTACGACATATGTAGATACAACCTCGAGATACATCCAAACCAATGCTAATGTTGCAATAACTTGTAAAGTAACAATTTGCCATTGGAGTCGGAGTTGACGAAGATGAAGAGATCTTGTCCCTTCTCCCTGTGGTGTTACTTCTCCCGCCATCTAATCACCTCAATATCCTCTTACCTGCAATAGCGCCTGTGATAAGTCCATATCGGGCATCCAATCAATTACTTGGCTACCAAAACCCGCCAAAGATGTAAGTCTATTCTGTCTCTCCAATTTCAACACCTCGTAGGACATACGAGGGATTCTACTGACTAGCCTTTCGAAATCTACAGACGATGGTGAAAGAACGGTCACTTCATGACCTCTACCTACAAGATCTCTCACAGCTGATGGTACTGTCCCATCACCTTCACAGGAGGATATTATGAAAACAGGGCTACCTCGACTGAACCTTGCTGCCAGGCTATTTGTTACTGCTTGTAGAGGCATAGTTCCTCTTGGTGCAACTCCAGCAAGTGAAGATAAAATTTTGAAATACTGTTTGTCACCTGTATCAGGTGGCAGGAATGACAGTTTTTCATCATAGATTGTTAGAGACACTGAATCTCTTCTTTGGATGAAGAATGAAGCTAAGCTAGCCGCTGCTACCGTGCCCATCTCAAGCGGATTTTTCAAGACTGTACCTATTCTTGCAATATCTCTACTATCAAGAATAATGTATAGATCAGTTACCGCATCCCTACACTTTTCATTGATCATAAGATCGCCTGTTCTAGCGAAAGCTTTCCAATTGATATTCTTGAAAGGATCTCCTGGGACATATTCTCTTAATGAATAGAACTCAGTTCCCGGACCGGGAGTTCTCAGAGTTGTCGCACCAGTATACATCTTGGCTGTTCTAGATCGGATGAATGCTTCTTCCACATCTCTAATTTGCGGGAATATTATGATGTCAGAGTGATGATCAACATACATTTCGTCAATTGATAGGTTGAAAGTATTCCTGTATCTTAAAGAAACTGGACCAATCGAGTAATGGCCACGAAGAGGGCAACGCAGCACGTATCGAATCCTTGCACTTTCGCCAGGTTTTAGGTTCAACCTCATCTGATTAAGACCACTTCGTAATTTCATCTCATGTGGAACGTTGTCATATACCTCTAGTTGTTGGGTTTTTCGACGACTTCTATTGGTCACAAGCAATTCAACATACAAGTCGTCTCCTTTATACAGGTTATCTGCTGAAAGTGTTCTTTGAACTTCAACGTCACCGTGACCACTCACCCAAGAATTAACAACAATAAAAGCGATGAATGCGAGACCTAGAATCATCATTTGATGATTAGAAATCATCATACCAATCAGGATTAGAGCAATTCCTCCTGTAAATGTAAATGATGCTTTGCGTGTCCACATCTAAATCACCCTATGTCCGCCCCCAGACCTTGATTCTCTTTACGATAGCAACGGTTTGTTCCAATGAATATTTCCTATTTTCAAACACAAATTTGACCAGAACAGGGTCGTTTATCATGCTTTGAAGTTCTCTTGCGGGTAGAGAATCAAACTCTTCCCTTGTTAGACCATTCTGGTTTCTAACCTTGGAAAGGAATACCTGTTTTATCTTGTTTGATTTTGCATAATATGTATACCTATTTGCGTCACCAAAGCCATAATAGATAATAGAAAACACGTGTCTCCATGGTTCTGGATCTTTCTTCTTTAACAATACCGCTTCAAATGCAATGAATAGTATCAGGAATAGTAGTAGCATTGCTAATCCTTCCCCTGTAAAATATACCAACAAAAAGTAAATTGTGTTGTAAGACTCTGAGGCAATGCTTGGTTGAATATGCCTACTTTCATCAAAAATGACCATAGCGTTTGGTGCAGCTTCGGGAAGAGATGTATCTGTCCTCTCTGCAACAAGAGGGTCTACTAATGAATCAGCAATGTAATCCATTGCCCATCTTTTGTTATCGTTACGGGGAATGAATTTATCAGTTTCACCATACTTACCATCGTTATATCCTTCTCTGTCGTAAAGTGCATTTGTGAGAACTGAGCCATCAGAAATAAAAGTGATTCTGCCGCCTTGAGCAAAGTTACAATCCTGTGTAACACATACCTCAATTGAAAGATTGAATTGGCCCCAATCCTCGCCTGCCCACCAGTCACCATCTCCATTCTCGTCAATCAGGCTTTCAGCAGAAGTCACTGCTCTAATACCAGTTGCACCCATGCCAGTTTTTGCATTTGGAATAACATCTAGAGTTGTTGCATTGTTTAGAAGAACCTGATAGGAGGAATTGTACTGTATCCTACGATCTACCGGATTCCAATGTTCCCGACAGACGCCAGCTCCTGACTCAGTGGTTTCTATTCCGTCGTAAACCTTGCATACGTGAGCACCGCTATCCTCTATATTCCACCTATTGTGGGTCTCAAGTGTTGAGGTGTCAAGTTGGGTGCCATCCATTCCACATGGTTCCTCTTGGACGCACATCCATATGAAATTACGATCCAATTCATCCACATACACATTATCGAATAACTGAAGACCTTTGAAACTTATACCAAATGCCTCTGCAATCGAAGATGAATAGCCATAATCATCCATTACTAGAACATCTCCTCCGGATAGTACGAATTCTTTGATTGCATCTACTTCGGCTGGAGTATATCCATCCTCACTTGAAAATGTTAGAAATCCATCTGAGGAAAATTGGGGAATTGATAGAGTATCTCTTTCAACGCCTGCAACTATGAATGTTGTATTTGCAGGATCCTCAATATCAGAAAGAAGTAAGGGTGTTGAAACAAGAGATTTTGTTTCGATACCTAAGTCATTAATATCCTGTTTGAATGCTGACAAATCATTCCAATCGCTTCCATATGCTGACTGGCCATCTTGTTTTCCAATATTAATTACCTGTGAAACAACAGTAGAGAGCAGCATAATTAGGACAAACCAGAATGCTGTTTGAAGGATTATCCTTCTCTTGTTGAAACGCGGTTTGTCATCCAGAATAACACCTCTAGTACAAGATACAGACAACCGACGCTACCAATTCGGTTTAGAAGGTTGTGGACAGATGATATAAAATTGCTCAACGCTTTAACACAATTCTCGAGCCAATTTTTGACACTTCTTGTGCTGGGACTTGGCATAAGCCATCTTCAGCTGGCCATGGTAACTTTTTGATGTCTATTTCAGCAACCACTTTCACCAAGATTTCTGTTATTTCTCCACTTTTTGAGTCTATTACGATGTCCTTAAGGTGTCCAAAAAGTTCACCATTTACGTCAACAACGTCTCTCTGCAGGAATTCTGCACTGAAACTTGACATATTTGACAGTCCTCCTGTAAAGCGCTACAACTCCAAAGCATTTCAATAAATCGCACTACGCTGTTTCACATAGACTCCATGCCGTAACCTGTGTCTCTTGAACGTTTTATGTTCGAAAGACCGGAGGTTAGTCTTTCCTCCATCTTAGAGTAATATTCTAACATGTCAGGAGTTACAGTTGGCCTAACTCGGTTTATTGCGTCAGAGAAGTGGGTTTTTGTAACCTTCTTTTTTCCAGCACGCATTGCTATTAATGCAGCTTCACGACAGACTGCTTCTATGTCTGCTCCAGTGAATCCCTCCATTCCAGAAAGAATGTCCTTCATTGAGAATGTCGAGAGGGGCATTCCTTCTGAGTGTATCTCCATTATGGCTTCCCTTGCAGGTTTATCTGGTGGAGGGACGTGTAGCACTCTCTCAAATCTGCCGCTTCTCAGCAAAGCAGGATCTATCATTTCTGGTCGGTTTGTCGCAGCAACCACTATCACTCCATCTAAACTTTCAACCCCATCCATGCTTGCAAGCAGTTGATTGACCACTCGATTAGATACATCTGATCCGCCAGATTGTGAATTGGATGCTCGCATTCCTGCAATGGATTCAAATTCATCAAGGAAAATTATGGATGGTGATGATTGTTTTGCCTTTTTGAATATTTCACGAATTGCTTTCTCGGACTCACCCACCCATTTAGAGATTAATTCAGGACCCTTGATAGATATGAAATTAGCTTTTGCTTCGTTAGCAATTGCTTTTGCAAGCAATGTCTTTCCAGTACCCGGTGCACCAAACAGGACAATTCCTCTTGGCGGTTTAATACCAAAGTGGTCGAATAATTCCGGTTTGGTCAATGGCCACTCAACGCTTTCTTTTAGCCTATCTTTTATTTCAGTCAAGCCACCAACACTTTCCCAAGACACGTCGGGAATTTCCACATATATTTCTCTCAGAGCACTAGGCTCAATTTCCCTGATTGCTACGCGGAAGTCTTCCATCTTTACTTCCATTTTTTCTAATACTTCAGGTGGAATAGTATCCTCATCTAAATCAATTTCTGGAAGATATCTTCTGAGCGCCTTCATAGCTGATTCTCTTACTAATGCAGCTAAATCTGCTCCCACGAAGCCATAAGAATTTTCCAAAACCCAGTCAACGTCAAAATCGTCAGCAATTGGCATTTGTCTTGTGTGGACATCAAGGATTTCTTTCCTTCCCTCCCTATCAGGCACACCTATCTCGATTTCCCTATCGAATCTTCCGGGGCGTCTTAGAGCGGGATCCATTGCATCCCTTCTGTTCGTTGCTCCGATTACGATTACATTATCACGTCCCTGCATTCCATCCATTAGGGTGAGCATCTGAGCGACAACTCTTCGCTCAACTTCGCCGCTAACGTCTTCTCTTTTGGGGCAAATCGAATCTATTTCGTCCAAGAATACAATTGCTGGAGCATTGTTTGAGGCTTCATCAAAAATCTCTCTCAATTGCTTTTCTGACTCTCCGTAATACTTTGAAATTATTTCGGGTCCATTAATTGACGTGAAATGAGCATTAGTCTCGGTGGCAACGGCTTTCGCAATCATGGTTTTACCGGTTCCCGGTGGCCCGTGTAACAACACGCCTTTTGGTGGATCGATGCCTAGTCGGCGGAACAATTCTGGATGTTTAAGAGGTAACTCAATCATTTCCCTAACTTTCAGTAACTGGCTACCAATTCCACCAATATCCTCGTAGGTTATTCCCTGCGATTGTCCAACGTCATCATCATCAATGGCTTCGTCCTTGATTACTATGTCTGTATCGGAATTAACTTGGACGATGCCCTTTGGAGTTGTTTGTAACACAGCAAATGGCAGAGCCTCAGCAAATAATGTCATTCCCGGAATGAATATCCTATCGCCTGCAACAACTGGCCTTTTGTTCAGGCCACGTCTTGCAAAACCTTCTATTCCTGGACCAAATTTCACTTTCTGTTTGTTTGCCATGACAGGTGAAAGAACCAGTTTTGTACAGACTTTTGCTTCGACTTTAGAAACCGTGACCTTGTCTCCTAAACTTACACCTGCATTCTTTCTGATTATACCATCCACTCGAACGATGTCCATTTTTGCGTCTTCAGGTCGACTGCGCCAGTAAATAGCAGCAGTTGCTCGCTTTTCTCCTTTTATTTCGATAATGTCTCCTGGCTTTAGATCTAACCCGTTTTCTCCGCTAATACGGGCCCTCCCATGACCGACATCGCTTGGAATGGCCTTTGAGACCTTTAGTGAAATGGATTTGTTGTTATCTTTGGACATGGGATTTTCCCCTCCGGTAATACTACTTGGGCGATGGCTCAATTTTAAGTCATGGTATTTTTGCAATAATAATTGGTAATTCTAAGAGTGATAAAAAACAGGCAAGGATTCATGTCCTAAACCGACGAGGAGTCTACATGACGCACATACTTGAGGCCGGATTAGATATAATGGAACATAATAATCCTCATTCCTTACCCAAAATTAAAGGATACAACATAATCAACGGACAGCTTAAATTATCCACTTCTGGAGAGACATTCTCCAGTGTTAACCCGGCAATACTAACAGACATTCTAGGTGAGTTCCCCCTATCCAACAAAGCAGATGTCAGGGAAGCAATAAAGGCAGCTAGAGATGCTTTTGACGGATGGTCAGCGACACCTGCCCCGACTAGGGGGCAGATAATCGGCAACATGGGTCGGTTACTAATGGAACACAAGGAAGAACTTGTAAGGTTACAAGCAAGAGAAATTGGTAAAACTTTGAAAGAGTGTGGTGGCGAAATTCAAGAAGCCATCGATACTTGTTTATTTTTCCAATCTGAAGGTAGAAGACTATACGGACAAACCGTTAACTCTGAACTTCCTGACAAAGAATTGTTTACTTATCGCAGACCTTTGGGTGTATGTGGAATAATAAACGCCTGTAATTTCCCTTCTGCTGTTCCATTCTGGAAAATGATTCCTGCTATCATTTGCGGTAATACCTGTGTTTGGAAATCTCCTCAAGATTCTCCTTTGCTATCATTTGCCCTAGCGAGAATTATGCATCAAGCAGGCCTACCTGACGGAGTCATAAATCTAATACATGGAAAAGGAAGTGGTGCGGGACAGCACCTCGTTGACGCTGTTGATGATGGTCTTATCAACAAGATCTCTTTTACCGGCAGCACGTCTGTTGGAAAAGCAATTGGAGAAGTATGTGGAAGGAATCTTGTATCTTGCAGTTTGGAACTAGGGGGCAAGAATCCGCTAGTTGTAATGCCCTCAGCAGATATAGATAATGCAGTAGAAGGGGCATATTGGGGAGGCTTTGGCACTGCTGGACAGCGCTGTACGAGCCTTGGTAATCTTATTCTGCATCAAGACATTTACGATGAATTTATGGACAAATTCATGCAAAAGGTAGTAGAAACTCGTATTGGAGATTCGCTGCATAACAAAGACGTTCTGTATGGTTCAATGCTCTCGGAAAAATATGCAATTGATTTTTTGTCAAGTATCTCAAAAATAGACAGTGAAGGGGCGAAAAAAGAATGGGGCGATGGGCGTATTACTGTCGATAGTATCCCGAAAAATTTTGTTGGTAATCCCGAAGAAGGGGTCTACATGTGGCCGCATGTATACACCGGAGTAACCGAAGAGATGGATTGTTTCCACGAGGAGGTTTTTGGCCCCGCTGTAACTGTTGTAAAGGCAGATGATTTCGAACATGCGCTCCATCTTGCAAATGCTTCACCATACGGTTTGTCATCTGCGATTTACACCAATGACCGACTTGAAGCGTATCGGTTTAAAACTGGCATCAGAGCCGGGATGACAGGAATAAACAACTCGACCAGTGGTGCAGAAGCTCACTTACCATTTGGAGGTGTCAAAGGCAGTGGTAATGGAACGCGAGAATCTGGTATTTGGGTAATAGAGTCATACTCATACTGGCATGCGGTAAATGATGAATTATCTGGAAAACTACAACTTGCGCAGATGGATGTTGACGAAATTGAAATGGTTGAAGCTGAAGTTGACTACTCGTCACTAGCATGAACATGAGCCGAACACCTCAAAAGCCTAGTCAATACTCGGCACCTCTGTTCCGCCCCCATAGGGGGCGATGATGGTGGCAATCAATGGGTGAAGGTATCAAACTTCCAATGCTTAATGGCATGGGAAGAACAAACAGAATAGACAAGTGGTGGTCGCAACCCATGGTGATGGGCATAAGCCTAATCTTGGCCGTTTTGTGGACGCTTTGGAGAGTGGTTTTCTTCTCTGATCATATCGATTATTACGTAAAAGGAGCCCATGTAATATCGCCTATGTTTTCACCAAATGTTCTACAATGGGATATGTTTTCTGGTTGGAATCATCCCTCTTGGGTAAATGCAGCAGTGCTAATATTGTGGATTCCTTTCTCCTTCAGAGGCACGTGCTACTACATGAGGCGTGTTTACTATCGAACCTTCTTCGCAAGTCCGACTGCCTGTTGGGTAGATGAGCCTGAAGTGAACAAAATTATCGGTTACCAAGGTGAAAAGAGACTATTCATTGTGAATAACCTACACAGATATTTCCTATACATGGTAATTCCAATTCTTCTGATCAAGTGGTGGGATATCACACACACAATGACATTTGAAAACAGTGGCTATGGAATGACAGGTGGGACAATAATACTTACGCTAGAAGCTGTTTGTTTAACATTCTATGTAACATCATGCCATGCAATGCGCCACCTGGCCGGTGGAATGCTTGATAGATGGGTGAGTGGCGTTTCCAAGATGCGTGGAGCTTTATTTTCCAGAATTAGCCTAATCAACCGAGATCACGGGTTTTGGTTTTGGGTCTCCCTCACGCTGGTATTTGTAGGGGACGCATGGACTATTGCCTGCTCAAAGGGTTTCATTAACGACTTTAGTTTTATTTTGATAGGAGGCGCTTAAGATGGAAGAAGAATACACTATACATGAATATGATGTTGTTGTTATAGGTGCAGGAGGGGCTGGTCTAAGGGCTGCAATTGAATCTGCAAGAAATGGAGCAAAAACCGCTATTATCACAAAATCGCTTCTAGGAAAAGCGCACACTGTGATGGCAGAGGGAGGATGTGCCGCTGCCTTACAAAATGCCGATCCTAGAGATGGGTGGAAAGTTCACTTCCATGACACGATGAAAGGAAGCAAATGGCTAGCGAATTGGCAAATGGCAGAATACCATGCGAAGGAAGCACCTGACAGAGTGAGAGAGTTGGAACAATGGGGCGCAGTGTTTGATAGAACCCGAAAGAATTTGATAAATCAAAGAAATTTCGGCGGCCATACTTTCCCTAGATTGGCCCACGTTGGAGACGCCACGGGACTAGAGTTGATTCGGACGTTACAGGAAAGAGGAATTCACGAAGGAATTGATATGTTCACTGAGTATACTGTTAGACATTTGCTCAAGGAGGGAGATAGGGTTACAGGATGTGTTGCATACACAAGAGTCAATGGAGATTTCCACGCATTTTCAGCCAAATCTGTCGTATTAGCAACTGGCGGGATAACTCGCTGCTGGTCCGTCTGCTCTGGATCATGGGAATACACAGGTGACGGTCATGCTCTAGCTCTTTGGGCAGG
>DAZU01000005.1:0-8098 GCA_002507425.1 Euryarchaeota archaeon UBA53 | reverse complement strand
CCCTCGGTTAGAGGAATATTGGTTACTGAGGGAGTGAGAGGAGAAGGTGGAAGATTATTCAATAGCGACCAAGATAGATTCATGTTTAATTACGTTCCTGAAATGTTCCAAGGGGATCACGCTGAAACAATAGAAGAATCTGATCAATGGGTTGAAGAAGTTGTTTCTGGTAAATTGGCAACAGTTCGCAGGCCTCCTGAATTGTTAACTAGAGATGTCGTTTCAAAAGCAATCAATAGTGAAGTCAAAGCTGGAAGAGGTAGTCCTCATGGAGGGGCATTCCTTGACATATCGCACAGAGGAGAGGCTGCAATCCTTGAAAAACTTCCCTCTATGCATCACCAATTCAAAGAATTAGCAGGAGTTGACATTTCCAAAGAACCAATGGAAGTGGGACCAACTGCTCACTATGTAATGGGTGGTGTAGTAGTAGATGCTGAAACCCAAGAGACTACTGTTTCTGGATTATATGCCTGTGGAGAAACGGCCAGCGGGCTTCATGGAGCAAATCGCTTAGGCGGGAATTCATTATCTGACTTAATCGTGTTTGGAAAGCGCGCCGGTGAGTATGCTGCAAAACGCTCCAAGTCCTTAGCCCAACCAAGTATAAATGAAAAGCAAGTAGAATCCGCTATCAGGGATATGCTGGAACCTCTTGAAAGAGGGGAAGGCGAAAATCCAGGAATTATCTATGATGATATCAGAGAAATGATGCAACAAAAAGTTGGTATCATACGAGTTAAGGAAGAACTTGAAGAAGCATTGGAAGATTTGAAAGGGTTTTCCAAACGAGAAAAAAATGCTTTCCCAGGAACAAGCAGGAAGTATAATTCTGGTTGGCATCAAGCACTCGATCTAAAAAATATGGTAGACGTATCAACAGTTGCAACCCTTGCCGCACTTGCTAGAGAAGAAAGCAGAGGAGGGCACACTCGTGATGATTTCCCTGGACACGAGGATGAGTATTGGGGCAAGACATTAAACATTATCTGGATGGAAAAAGGCGAGATAAAAATACGCCAAGAACCGGTTTTGGATATGAGAGACGACCTCAAGGTAGCAATCAAAGAAGTAAAGCAGATGATTGCTGAAAGAGCTGCAGAGCAAGGAGATGGGAAATAATGTCACTGAAAGGTAAAACTCAGAAATTTAAGATACTGCGCGGCGATGAAAATTCCTCTAGTTTACAAGACTATGAATTGGAATTAGATGAGGGTATGGTCATTCTTGATTGTGTTCACCGCATTCAGTATGAACAAGAACCAGATATGGCCGTTCGTTGGAATTGTAAAGCCGGAAAATGCGGTTCATGTAGTGCCGAAATCAATGGTAGACCAAGATTAATGTGTATGACTAGAATGTCCGATGTGGTTGCGGAAACCCCCGTTGATCAGCCAATTGAAATACGGCCAATGAAGGCATTCCCACTCATCAAAGACCTTGTTACAGACGTATCTTGGAATTATGAAGTAGCTCAGAGAATTAAACCAATAAAGGGACCAGAAGAACCCAATTGGGAATTCAACCAGCATGAAGCTCACCGTGTTCAACAATTTAGAGAATGCATTGAATGCTTCCTTTGTGTAAACACATGTCACGTTTTAAGAGATCATGCACTATTTGACGACTTTGCTGGACCAAGAAATCTTGTCAGACTAGCACAATATGAAATGCACCCCTTAGACCAAGAGGACCGCCTGCCAGAAATTAAGAAAGACTTTGGAGTCGAATATTGTAATATTACAAGGTGCTGCACAGAAGTATGCCCGGCTGGAATCCAAATCACTGATGATGCGATTATCCAATTGAAGGAGAGGGTCGTTGACAGGTATTACGATCCCCTCCAAAGAATTTGGAGAGCCATAACTAGAAAGAAAGTTCGAATGTGATTTTCCAAAAATATCTGGTAATAACTATGTCACAGTATGATTTAGATAATGCCAACAAAAATGGTTCAAAATCTACACGTTGGAGGTTTTTCTTCACCCCAGGAAATAATTTGTTAGGGTATATACTGATATTATCTTCGACAGTGATGTGGTTTGAAGGAAATAACCTTAGGTCATTGAACATATTTTTGGCTATAATTGCCGTATTTTGGGCTTTTGTGAAATTACTGGAGAAAACTAAGTTATTCACCAGAAAAGAAAATGGAATCAGAAAGCCAACCAAGATAAGAAAAATTAAGTTGTTATCACTAATTTTAGTTACGTTGATCTCAACTATTGTTATAATCGCTACAGTCGCATTAAATTATGCAGATGACTTCGGTGGCAACCCTACATCGCACGATTCTCCGAATTTCAACGATGGAATTTTTCAAAATTATGAACAAACCGATTTGCAATCTGATGAGGTCTCATCATGGGACCTTTTCACGGATTATTTGGTAAGCGATGATTGCAGGACACCAAATGAAAATCTGCCCTCCGAGGAATTTGACGTCATCGATTTAGAGGCTGGAGAAATAAGTGTATCTTGGTTTGGGCACTCTACTATCTTGATGCGTTCTAATAACCTAACACTAATCACTGATCCAGTGTTCAGTAATTCCGGAGCAGGTCCACTTTCCATAGGACCCAGTCCCTTCCCTTATGAGCACTCATATGAAATTGATGATCTTCCTCCAATAGATTATGTATTCATATCACATGATCACTATGATCACTTGGACATGAGCACAGTAAAAAGCTTGAAAGATTCAAGTTTTTATGTTCCACTTGGGATAAAAAATCATCTTTTAGAGTGGGGCGTAGAAGATGAGAATATTGAGGAGTTCGACTGGTATGATGAATCTACAATATCTGATGATCTGGATGTTGCATTCACTCCGTCTAGACACTTTAGTGGAAGAGGAATAGGAGATAGCCACGCAACTTTGTGGGGCTCGTGGGTTTTCAAATTACACGACAAAAGTATCTATTTCAGTGGTGATACTGGATACATGGACGAATTCAAGAATATTAGTCAAAAATATGGTCCATTTGATATAGCATTTCTAGATTCAGGGCAATACAACCTTGCTTGGAAACAGGTCCATATGCTTCCAGAGGAGGTTATACAAGCTGGTCTAGACTTAAACGCATCTCTAATCTTACCAATTCATATTTCCAAGTATGAATTAGCCCTACATCACTGGTTCGAACCCATGGAATTAGTTTCAAAACTGGGGGATGAAAGAAATTTATCTGTTGCCACACCAATGTTAGGTAGTAGTTTCATAATCGGTGAAGAAATACCGAACGATCCATGGTGGCGAGAGGTCTGGAGTTGTTCTGAACCGCTCTTAGATGAATATCCTGCTTTAGAATATGCTCTGGTATACACATGGGTAGTAGGACTGTTTTGGATTGCTATACCAATGATTGCTATTAGTAAGCACCGTGAAGAAGAATGATGAGAATTTATCCGTTTAGTAACTGGGAAAATAGATTTTTTTGATATAATTTCAAGTCACTAGTCTTCTTCGCTTTCCTGAACATTTCTGTTGAATTTTTGTTCAATTTGTTCAACCCTTTCTTGTGATATACCGAATGCTTTAGCCTGAAACTGCAACATCTTTCGCTCATCAGGTGAAATAACACCGTCATCCATAGCAATTCGGTATGCTTCGAGGTATGAACTCTCATTGTTCTTTGATAATACCTCTGATTCCGTTATTTGCGCCTGGGTTTTGAATTCATCATATTGAATAACGCCATCTTCGTTGAGATCAATCTCTTGGAATAATTCAATTTGAGATTCTGTTGGGAGTTTAGATACCTCCTGAGATTTGGAGAACTCGGTTGGGGAAATAACCTCATCATCATTAGTATCCATAATATTGAATGCTTCTTGAATCTCCCTTTCATCTATTGGTGCTTCGCCTGTTGTTCCAAATACGTTCATCATATTTATTCCACTAGAGCCATATTTCTCAGCCAAACCCTCCGGTGTTTTTTGATCCTGTCCAAGGCTATCATACCAGTTTTCTAAATGTTCTTTTCTTTCTTCGCTTATTCCATATGATTTAGCTTGCAAATTCAACATTGAACGCTCATTAATGGTTATATTACCATCTTTTTTAGCCAAGGAATACATCTCTAAGTAACCAAGTTCACCTTTGGTGTGGGATTCTGGTAATAATCTGGACGAGAACACTCCTAAAGTTGAGATTATTGGTTTTCTCAAAATTATAAGAGGTAATCCAATTATTACACCTCCTATCCATCCCTTATCAAACAAATTCTCCATTAATTCGGTGCTTACAAGGAATAAGACTGCGCCTATTCCTGCAAAGATTGTTGTCGTGAACGTCTTCCTTAGACTTTCATCTATTCCAAACATTTCGTTTTTTACAACAGCATACGTGAAGACGATTCCTTCAAACAGTGCTGCTAGCACAACTGCCGTTGGCATTAAGGGAGCAAGAGCAATCAAAACGATCGGAATTTCTTGATCTGCATTGAACGGGTTTGTGCTCAAACTTGGGGATTCACCCAAAATTGAAATAATAACGAATAATATTACAGTGGTAACGATTTGTAATGTTGTTTTGCCGATGAATCCTAATCGAACAGCTCGCACCTCGCCAATAACATCTCCAGATTCATGGGGCTTGATTCTTTTCAATGAGCGCCCTATTGCAACCGTTGCAACAATAGCACCTATTAGGGGTATGAACAAAAGTACCCTCGCTAGTACACCTAATGCCACATTAGAATAGGTTAGAGGATAAACCGATTCATATGTATCCGGACAAATTACGTCGAAAGGTAAGTCGTCGCCTGATGCAGTTGAACCATAACCTGCCCCAACCTCCGGACAATATACCCAAGCTATATCCCCAATAGCAACGCTAGCTCCACCTAGAAGTTGGCTAGTAAATATGATGAACACAAAGCAGAATAATGGTAGGATGTATAAACCGTGAAGGCGGAAAAATCCGCTAACTTTCTTGCACCATTCCTTTTCGCTGTAAAACGTAGCAGCAATCATGTAAAGTAAAAATAATTGAAATGACATTGTGTAGTAAACAATTCTTCCCGGCTCTAACACATGCAGAATCTCCTCGGGCCATGCATATACCCAAAACAACATAGATGTCACACATCTCAAGGCTTCAGTAACTAACATAAGCGCCATAAATCTGTTTTTTGCTTTCTTTGGACCTGCTTTAAGAATCAGGTATGCTAAGAATATTAGAAAGATGGCTGATAAGACACCAAAGATAGCTAGCAAATTAAAATAACCAAGAAACGAACCAGACGCACGCCAATAATATGACAGCGGTGAACCGACATCGGCCATGGTCCTGTCTCACTAATTTCATATTTATTTATAATGCCGTCAAAGAATTATCACTTACAGGATATCAAATTTTTTGACCATCAGCCGCTAGTAACAATCCGAGGAATGGAGGGCTAGGTTTCTCCGGCCGGCTTTTAAATTCTGGATGATATTGTACTCCGACATAGTATGGATGATCATTTAGTTCGAAGATTTCGCACCTTTGCTCAGTCTCATCCTTTCCAACAAAGACCAATCCAGCCTCTTCTATTCTGGAAATTAAATCTGGATTTACCTCATACCTGTGTCGATGCCTCTCATCAACTTTTGAGCTACCATCATAAAGTCTTTTTATCATACAATCTTCAACTTGAAAAATAGTTGGTCTGCTACCAAGCCTCATCGTTCCACCCAAATGTGTTTTAGATATTTCCGGCATGAATACTACGGCAGGGTGTGGAGTGTCAGGATCGAATTCAGTAGAATTAGCACCTCGCAGGCCCAATACATTACGACAAAATTCTATCGTGGCAATTTGTAGACCTAAGCAGATTCCCAAGAATGGTGTTTTGCTTACTCTGGCGTAATTTGCAGCCAGTATTTTACCTTCAATCCCCCTATCACCGAAACCTCCAGGCACTAATATCCCATCTGCTGACTTTAATTTGTCCCAATCATCATGAGATTCGTTCTCGAGGTTACAAGCCTCAATCCAATCGATGACCAATGTTCGATTTATGGCATAGGATGCATGTTGAAGGCTCTTGATAACTGAGAGATATGAGTCTGTTAGGCCAGTGTATTTTCCAACCATTGCTATGTGCACTTCCGGACCTAAATTATCAACTCTGTCTGCCATCTTTTCCCATTTTCTCAAAATATCTGTTGCGTTACAATCAATTCCGAGAGCATCACAAATTCCCTGGTCCCTTAGTAACAACGGAACTCGATATATGTTAGATACATCGTGAGCACTCATAACTGAACCGGGCGAAATATGGCAAAATGCTGCTAATTTTTCTCTAGTTTCTTGTTCTAAGGGTGCTTCGGCTCTACAAACCAATACATCGGGATTTATTCCCAATCCTCTAAGCTCTTTTACAGTGTGCTGGGTAGGTTTCGTTTTTTGCTCGCCAACTGGACCCATTACAGGAACTAAGGACACGTGCACAAAGCATACGTTCTCGCGACCGACTCTAAATTGAAATTGTCTAAGTGCCTCTAAAAACGGAGAACTTTCAATGTCACCAACAGTTCCCCCTAACTCAATAACACATGCTTCTGGTTTTTCGCCAGACCCATCAGCAGGTATAGCAGATATCCTTTGTATCCAGTCTTGTATAGAATCAGTCACGTGAGGGATTACCTGCACTGTCTTTCCTAAATAGTCTCCACGACGCTCGGCTTCTATAACCTCAGAGTATATTTTTCCTGTTGTAATATTGTTATCGCTGAAAAGATTAAGATTGCAAAATCGCTCATAATTTCCAAGATCTAAATCGGCCTCGCCACCGTCATCAAGAACAAAAACCTCGCCATGCTCAAATGGCGACATAGTTCCTGCATCGCTGTTAAGATAGGGATCAATCTTCACTGCTGTTACACGCAGTCCAGCACTTTTTAGTAGAACGCCGATACTTGAAGCGGTCACTCCCTTACCCAGTCCGCTTAGGACGCCCCCCGAGACGACTACATACTTCATGTTCATCAACGGGATTTATTCCTGTCGCGTCCCCCATTTCAACATTGGGTCGCGAATAGACTATTTATTTTGATTAAAATGTTTCAAATTAGTTATTTTATCAGACAGTGGGCGTAGATTTTTCAGATAGTTTTTTACTAAAATATTGGATTTCTTACACTCCTCCCTTTAGTGTAAATTCTAATGTTTATTATTCACAATACCACTTTCAAGTAAGTAAACGGCATTTCAAGAAATAATAACATTACTATCTGGCTGAAATTCATGTATCTGCAACTGTGATGTTAGACACCAAATCCGGTGTAATCTTTAATGCCTAGTGTTTTTCACAACACCATTATGAGTCTATTATCAAACACCAAAACACTGATTGGAATTGCATTAGCACTTCTCGTATTAAGCGCTCCGCTTTCAATAATGTCAACTGGGGCAGTAGAAGAAGCAGTAGAGGAAAATTTTGAGACTTACCCAACAGATTCTGCGTGTGCAGATAAAGATTGTACAGAGGCAAAAGATGATTGGGCAACTAGTACTGCAAGTCGTAGTTATTACGCATGGAATTTAACAAACCCTGGAGAGGAAAACCCTGTCTATGAAAAAGTTGGACCTTTTGATTATGACATAACCTACACGAGGGAAATAATAGAATTTGACAAAGATGCTGGAACCCTAACTTACAGCGAGTCGAAAGTTTACGAATGCGCAGATGATGCTAGAACACCTTGCGATACTGAAGTGACTACGACCAACATTCCGTTCCAGCCACAGGTTGTTGGTGCAACAGGATTAGCAATTTCTGGAATAATGGATCTGACTAAGGCTGGTTTTGCCGCTGGTGCAATTAACAACGAAATGACTTCTTTTAGTGCTGGTAAAGTAACTGCTGAATGGGTGTCAAATACAATGGCTGGTGGCTACGTCGCATATACCGATGGTGAAACGATGGATGCAGCAAATGCTTCGATTGTGATTGGTATGAATTGGTACAATCAGTTTGATGCTTACTTTGCAGCTATGAACATGTCCGGTTACAACAACATGCCAGGATACCCCTCCACAGTTAACTACACGCAAGCCATACAAGGACAGCAACAAGCAGCAGGTGAGACAAATCTTAGCAAGATGTTC
>DAZU01000015.1:4938-5061 GCA_002507425.1 Euryarchaeota archaeon UBA53 | reverse complement strand
CACGCCATGGGAATTATCATTGTTCCAATTATGATTTACACATTCGCACAAAAATACGATGCTTTCGGATTCTTGTGATTAAGCATCGAGAATAATATTCTTATTGCTTAGAGCGCCCCCAGC
>DAZU01000015.1:0-4588 GCA_002507425.1 Euryarchaeota archaeon UBA53 | reverse complement strand
TCTGTATTAACTTAAGGCTTCGAAGATATAGAATATACCACTTGAGATAATTCCTACCATAATCCCATTTTTTATGGTCGTAGTTTTCCATTTAACTAACCACTTTTTACCCACACGTACTCCGAATAATGCTGTAATTACCAGTAATCCAGTCAGTTGTAAGTGTTCCATAATTTCATCAGGCCTGTAATAGATGTAAATTGGAATTCGAGTCAAATCAACGCATAACGCCAAAACACTCGCAGTTGCTGCAAAGGACATTTTTTCTGTTAACCTACGTGAAAGAAACATTGCACGTAAGGCTCCCTGGTGGCCTGAAAGTCCACCCATGAATCCAGAACCAAAACCTCCGATTTTGTCGTTCGCCTCAGGTATTTTGTATCCAGTCCACTTCTCGCTCAATGTAAGAATTGGTAAGACGGTGAGAAAGATACCAATCAAAAATAAAAGAGGTTTCTGCTCGACTTGATTTTGTAAAACAGCACCAATTACTGCCCCTATCACTAGGAAAATTCCGTAGTGTTTGATTGCCTCAAAATCAACATGCTCTTTCAGATTTAGATACTTAGCCAAATTGTGTGCACCATGAACGATTGCAACAACTGCTACGGCTTCATGCGGATCTAATATTAGGAGAACAACCGGAGTTAGCATTGTGGACAAACCGAATCCTGCGGGAACAGTTAATGCCGCAGCTAAAAAAGCTGCAAAAACAACCAATATGGTGACTTCCACAAATCCCCCGAAAGAAAAGAAGCGAATGAACTTTTTACAACTCACTTGCTTCTAGATATCATCTCATCATGCAATTTAAGATTGAGTAAAACCTCACCAAAATCTCGAGCATAAGCACACAATCTGCGAACAGATTCTGATAGTCTAAATAACAAAATATCGTCTTTTGTCATCTTCCTGCCTTCTATCAATTCGTCTTCATATTGGACAATTTCAAGTTGGGCTTGCTTGAGTATTTGCCTCGATTCTTCAATCTCAAATGAATTCCTTGTTCGAATATTTATCATCAGATTTTTTATCGCTTTTTGCCATGCAGATATCTGGATAATCGGTGTCTTTTCACTATCCAAATTGAAATCAGATTCCTGAACAAGATGCGCCATGTGAGTGGCGTGGTCCATCATTCTTTCAAGTGAAGTAGCCAGATTAGAATGCTCGACAGCTTGGTTTCTAGCTAGTTTCAATACTGAAGCTACTAAATGAGAATCAAGGGCAACACTGACTTGTCTCTCGACGAGGTAAAGAAGTGCATCAACTTCTGATTCCCTCTCATCTACATCATTAAGCAACTCATTTTCACCACCTTCACTTATTGATATAATGTCGCGAGTGACTGAGGTTAACAGTGAATACATTCTATTTATACTGGCAATCAAAGGCATCTCAGATGCACTAATCAAACAAATCAGATCGATTCGCCCTTCAGATTCATTCATCATTTCAAAGCCACGAGTATTCTTCAAAAATCGCCTAATTTGCTTTTGCAAAATTCTGTTATCATCTTTGGAATATGTGATTCTGATTATGTCAACACCTGCAAGGTAGGCTCCCATAAGGTGGTCGTGAAGAGATTCGTGCGGTATATTACCAAAATTAATCGAGATAATTTTCTCGGTATTTTGCAGCATTTCCAATGGAGTCAGTCTTAAGGCGCCACTTGGACGCCAGTCTATTCTAATACCATCCCGTGGATTTAGTTGCATTTGGTCTACCCACGGTTTGGGTAGACTAACTGTATAGGTGGCGCCTCCGGTTAACTGCACTTTGCGAACATCTAGGTCTCCAGGTCCAAACGGCATAAGGCTCGATTTCACCGACTATTTACATCTATATAGATTACATGGGCGTTAGGTGATATACTTACTTATGTGAGGAATAAACATGGAACCCATAACAATGGTTGTCGTTGCTTTAGCGTTAATGGTTTGTGCTTACATGGCATGGAACATTGGTGCAAATGATGTTGCTAATGCTATGGGAACCTCGGTTGGTTCCCGTGCGCTAACATTGAAGCAAGCAGTAATTATAGCTGCAATTTTTGAATTCGCTGGTGCCTTTTTCGCCGGAGATGCAGTAACAGATACTGTCAGAAAAGGAATTTTAGAAGTAGATTTCTCAACTGTAACTCCTGATATTTCGCAAGATATTGCATTTGGTTTCATTGCCGCAATGATGGCTGCTGCAACATGGTTAACCATCGCTACAAGATTTGGTCTACCTGTTTCGACGACTCATTCAATCATTGGAGGGATAATTGGAGTAGGTCTTGTTCTTGAAGTCGATCACGAGACCTCATACATCGACTGGGAAGTTGTCCAGAAGGTGGTAATGAGTTGGGTTGCAAGTCCTTTGATGGGTGCCCTGGTGGCGTTCCTCTCTTACTGGATAATAAAGAAAGCAATTTTAGACGCAGACAACCCTGAACAACGTTCGATGTGGCTTGCACCAATCTTAGCATTTCCTACATTCTTTGTCCTTGGGCTTGCTCTACAATTCAAAGCCCTCAAGGGATTCTTTGCTAAAGCTCAAACCAATGGATGGATAGCGAATAAAGGAGACTGGCTGCCTTACAAGCCAGAAGACGGTGGTCCAGCTGGAAGTTGGAACCCAACCTTAGATACCGCATGGTTCCCTGCAAATTCGCTTATTTTGGCTGCAATAATTGGTGCAATTACATCCTTCGGTCTCTACTTAGTTCTGAGGAGGATAGACATTAATGAAGAAAGTAAGGGCTTTACTGGTGTAGAGCGAATTTTCGTTTGGTTGCAGATTATTACCGCTGCCTACGTTGCATTCGCACACGGTGCCAACGACAGGTCAAATGCGATTGGACCAATGGCTGCGGTTTGGCAGGTTCTATCGAATGACACTGGGATGTTGATGGAGGAGGCTCCAATTCCGTTGTGGTTAGTGTTACTAGGTTCAGCAGGAATTGCAATTGGTGTATTGACTTGGGGATGGAGAGTTATGGAGACCATTGGAAAGAAAATTACTGAAATCACGCCAACAAGAGGATTCGCTGCGGAATTTGGTGCAGCAACAACAATTATGATTTTCTCAATGCCGTTCTTGGCAGTTCCTGTTTCAACCACACACACATTGGTTGGAGCTGTTGTAGGAGTTGGATTAGCTGGTGGCGCTAAGGCTGTAGATTTCCGAGTATTCGGGAAAATCGCCGCTTCATGGGTTGCGAGCGTACCAGTTGCGGCATTCGGAGCCGCTACAATCTATATCTTATCAGGCGGAGACAATCTGAAGATGATAATTCTCCTTCCAATTACATTCATGGCAGTTGGTTATGTGATATGGACTACAAGAGATGGAGAAATTTACGTTGAGGATGCTCTATCAGATGCTGGTAGTGGTGATGTCTCAATAGAGGTCAATCCTCCTAAAGCACAAACTCCTTTCGAATTATTCCACGAACACGCAGAAGCAGTTGAAGCAACTGTTGGACACATGCTAAATGCTGTGAACAAGACAGCAAGTGGAGAGGATGCGAGTGAAGAGATACAAGCAACCGTCGATGCTGAATTAAATGCAGATAATGTAAAGGCAGCACTTAGAGTTAAGATCGCTGCTTCAGAGTTTAGACTAATGGTTTCAATGGATGAATTCTTACACATGCTGTCTAGACAGGATAGGATTGCAGACTATGCGCAAAATGTTGCTGAGCAGTTAAGTTTCAGAGAATTATACACTGACAAGAAAGCAAGGAAGTTGTTGATGGAGATGGGAGAGGCTGTTGCTGAAACTGTCGCTGTCTACGAAGATACTGTCGAAGCAATGCGTGACCTATCTTTGGGTGGGGAAACCAAGGTTGCTAAAGCTAAGGTTGCAGAGTTGATCAAGGAAGTGAATTTGAAAGAACACGCTGCCGATGAAATCGAAGCCAAAGCTGCTGCACACGTATTCACATCTGGTGATGATGATGCACTTGCTGCCATGCACATGTATAGAGTCTTACAAAGAATGGATGATGTAGCAAATGCTTGTGAAAAGGCGGCTAATGCCTTCTTGCCAATTTTGTCTAAATGAGATGTTAGCATCGATTTGAGGGATTTATTGGAATGATATGATTGTTCCATATCTAAGAAAGCATGAATACTCTAAACTAAGTCGAAAGATTTGGTGGAGTAATGCAAACTAGGGCAATTACATTGACGGCACTATTAGTATTGTCAACTGCATCCATGCTAATTGACACTACTGAAGCAACAACTTCAGGTCGTGCAATGGCTTGCAGCGGAACTGTTTGCTTGAACGAAGCTCTGCCAAATCCAAGCGGCTATGATAATGCAGCATGGCCTAGTGGTGAATGGATGGAAATATACAATTCTGGTTCATCCTCTGTAAACATACTAAACTGGAAACTCATAAACAAGGCGAATAAAATCTTGAATTTCGACTCGTCATCGATTGTAGGATATGAATCGGGCAACTCCAGTACTTGGACAATACAACCTGGACAATATATGGTCATTGCAAGAAATGGGACCTCTGATTCTGCATTCCAGATGGTCAATACATTTGATTACATTACAATGCAGGACGCTTCAGGAAATTTTGTGGA
>DAZU01000107.1:33337-67351 GCA_002507425.1 Euryarchaeota archaeon UBA53 | reverse complement strand
GGAGTGTCTTTAATCACTCCAAGTTCGAGCGGTCTGAATAAATTTAGTGCAAGTCGGTTTTTTAGGGCCTCTTCTCCAAACAATACGTCTCTTTTCAGAAAATTACGTGCTATTGGATCTTTTGGAGTTCCGATAACAGTCAACTCCTCTTCTTCGTGACTGTCACTAGATACCATAACAGAACGAAATGTCCCTAAATCAATCCCAATGTAAAGTACTTCTTTTGCCATAACTACTCGCCTTTTATCGCTAATGGTTCTTACCTTATGAATAATACCTTGGTATTAACTTAGATTGTTCATTAATAGATATTCTATAGAATGGTATATTAGCACCAATTTTCACAGGATTTACAGTACCATGCTGCATAGTCTGCGTACAAGTTAGCCATGTCGCCACATGTTGCGCATTCTTTTACGGCGTGGTCACCAAATATCTGTTGAACAATCTGAACGTGAAGATAATCGTCGATACCTAATTGCTGACGCATAGCCCATAACATTTGATCCTCTGAAGGTGAAATTATACCATCAGCTAAACATATTTCTACGACAACCTTGTAATCCTCGACAATCTTTACTTCTCTGGGGTCCATAGAAACTCCGGATTTTTCTGCGATAATGTCAGTACCTCCAGGATCATCAACAAATATCACCAATGACTTCCCATCCAAATCTGCACTTCTCAATTCAAGCAATATTACTGAGTTGTCTTGAGTGGCATAGACTAAATTGGAAAATCTATTGATTACGTTAGTGATAGACCTAGCAGTATCCTCTGCGGTTCTACCTCTTCGCCAACCAGTTTCGCTAGCTTCATCATAAGCGTAAAATTCTGTTCCTAAACCGGGATATTCAAGTCTTATTTCTTCTCCCCCATCAAACCCGTTTGCTACAATCGATATGCTTCCAATAGTTGTTTCTACAAGGTTGTCATCATCATCAAATGAAATCATTAGGGGCTTTCTTTCCTCTGCTGCTGCATTAAAGTGACCTGACATTCCACTCATCCACTTGTCCTCTAAGCGTTGCAAAGAGGCCTCTTGTTCCCCGGATAGGCCCCTATCAATACCCAAAACATTGCTTAAATCTCCTCTTTGCATTTCTGATTTAAATTCTTCAATCAATTCTTCATCCCTGCGATAGTTTGCAGGTGGTCCAGATTTGTTTGCAACATGATTGGGATCTTTCCATTCATACTGACACCTGGCACAATGGAGATACCCAGGTAGAGAAGAGGACTGGCTTTCCCCACCGCATCGAGGGCAATCTCCATCTTCACTGATACTTAGATTCTCAAACGCCTCTTTCCGGCCCTTCCGGATACCCATGTAACCATTAGAGATGCGATATATGATGAAGGTTATGATTCAAAATTACGTAATACAGTGGCAATGCCCATGCCACCACCAATACACATCGATGCTAGTGCATACTCTTTTCCAGTTCGTTTTAATATCGATGCAGCCTTTCCAAGAATCCTCGCTCCACTAGCACCCAAAGGGTGTCCAATTGCTAATGCTCCTCCATCGATATTTACTCTTTCATCGTCAGAATTCAAATTTAGATCTTTCATTACTGCGAGTGTCTGAGAACTAAACGCTTCATTCAATTCAATCACATCAACCTCATCAAGACTTAAGTTCGCTCTCTTCAGTGCTTTTTTTGAGGCCTCCACAGGCCCAATTCCCATAATTTCTGGTGCAACACCTGTTACTGATGTTGAAATAATTTCAGCGAGGCAATCAAGGCTATTCTCATTGGCATAATACTCTGAGGCAATCAAATTGCAAACAGCACCATCGGTTAGAGGAGATGATGTTGCGGCAGTTACTGACCCATTTTCAACGAATGCAGGTGGTAAAAGGGCCATTTTTTCTAAAGATGTTTCTCGCATACAACCATCCTCAGTAATTGTTTTACTGCCGGTATTCACGGCAACTATTTCATTAGTAAGCGACCCCTGACTTCTTGCTTTTATTGCCTTATTATGGCTTTGAAGGGCATATTCTTCTTGACTAACACGGGAAATAGAATATTCATTCGCTAGATTTTCAGCCGTTTGTCCCATCGATATGTATGCGTTAGGATATTTCTCTTGGATTAGGGGGTGTAGATCTCTATTCCAACCTCCTCTTTTGACCAGAGACATCGTCTCAACTCCTGCGGTTAGGAACAAATCTCCTGAACCCATTTTAATTGTTCCAGCGGCAGTATGTGCCACTTGCATTGATGATCCACATAGTCTATTTGTTGTCATCCCAGGTATAGTAGTTGGTAGGCCAGGTAAATAGGTAGCAATTCTACCGATATTTAGACCTTGAACTCCTTCAGGATATGCACATCCAACCATTAAATCCTCGACGTCTGAAGAATTGATGTGATTTCTTTCAATAATTTTTTTGACGGTTGCTTCGAGTAAAGTCTCAGGTCTAACTGATGACAAATCACCTTTATGTGCACGATGAAACGGTGTCCTCAGATAATCGCAAATTATGACTCGCATGGTTATGCGAACAAGTGGGCTCTCATCATCATTTTCATTTATTATATCCCAATGAATCGAACTGATTATCAAGTAGTTCCTTGCAGCCCCAATCATGCTACGTCAATGTAAGAAACGTTCTTGCTCTATGAACAACGGACACTTTAGTGGCACAAACTGTCCAACATGCAACGATGAGGGTAAATTCATCATGTCTGACAGAGAATCTAACAGCCTCGGAAGAATTTTGGCCTTAGTTCTGAGGCATGCTCCAGAAAAATTTGGTGTCGAAATGGATCTCAATGGATGGGTCAATTCAAGAGAACTATCCGAAGCCATACAGAATCAACGAAGGCACTTCCACTGGTTGCGCGGATGGCATTTTGAGGCTATTGCAAACTCAGATGTCAAAGGAAGATATCAAGTTGAAGGAGAAATGATAAGAGCGACCTACGGGCACTCGATAGAATTAGAGCTGGATTTGCCAACTGACGATATTCCAGAAGTCCTGTACTGGCCATGTGACCCAGAATCTGTATCCTCTCATTTGGAACTAGGAATAACAGCTGGCGATAGGAAACATGTTCACCTTTCAAGGACTATCTCAAACGCCATGGAAGCTGGACATGTAAGAATAAATCGGCCTGCTATTTTAGAGGTTGACACTACTAGGGCTGTTGCTGATGGAAATACAATTTGGAGAGCAGGAAAAACTGTTTTCCTGTGTGAAGAGATGCCACCGGAATATCTCTACCATGTGGAAGAAGATGACCCTGCTATCCAAGAAATGGTAAGTATGTGGGAAGAAGAATAATTACTTCAGGTAATCTCCACAATTTGAACAGAAATCCAAGTCTTCATCCATAGGAACACCACAGCTTGGACATAAACCTCCAGCCATAGCTACTACTTGTTTGGCAACATTAGCATTTGCAGCATCGGGTGATGTTAGGGCTTGAACTATTTGAATTGGATTCTGGCCGAGTTTTGATAACTCCTTGAACCGTTCAGAAAACTCAATTGCTTCCATTAGAGCGGCCTCAATTCGCCATTGTTTTTTCTCTCTTTCCACTTTGTCAACAATTTCGTTGCACAAATCATATTCAGCCTGCATGTGTCTGATGAACTCGTCTACATTTGGTGACTCTGCCATAGTCGCATCGAACAACTCATAACATGTAAATCCAATGCACACATTAGTATGTAACAGGTGGGGCAATCATGCCGGGCATAGTAATTTTGAAATGGGGTGGAGGCTTAATAACACACAAAGAAAAAATCTGCGAAGCTAACTATGAGATAATAGACTCACTTGCTAATGTCTGCTTCAAAAGCGGAAAAAGATTGGTCATTGTACACGGCGCTGGGTCATTTGGACACCTTAAGTCCAAGCAGTTTAGATTATCTGAAGGCAACATTGACGGTTTTGAGCAAGAAAATGGGGTAAGACAAGTACGTGAGGACATGCTACTACTAAATTCGATTGTAGTGAGTTCTTTAGAAAAGTATGGACTATCTGTAAAGTCCTTCCCACCACATACATGGGCAAAAGGAACAGGGCCCAATTTCTCAGGAGACTTACCGTTTCATGAAGGAATTACTGTTGTCTATGGAGACGTCGTTGATGATGATGGACAGGAGTTTGGGATTTTGTCCGGTGATGACCTTATGGTTCGATATGCAGTAGAATCAGAAAATGTAGAGCGGGTTATATTCGCAATGGGCGGCGTTGATGGGATTCTTAGAGTCCCTCCTAGTCGTGCCAGAAGCGATGATTTAATTGAAGAATGGAGTCAAAATATGCAGTTTGAAGGTGAGCATGAAAGCAACATCGATGTGACAGGCGGTATAGGTTTGAAGGCATCTAGGGCATCAATGATTGCAAATACTGGCAAGGAGGTTTTATTTGTTAATGGAGAAATATCCGAGCGAGTTTATTCAGCGATTATTGGAAAAAGGGTAATTGGTACGAGAATAGTTTCAGGGAACTCTTGATGTAGTGTACATTCTGAGGTATAATTGGTGAGAGAGTGCCGGGCTATGGTATCCACAATGTTCCAACCATTGCGCTTGATGAGTCATCAGTTTCGGTTCTAAAGAAAACGGATAACACGCAAGGATTGCTAATGTCAGAGGCAGTAATTGAAGTAAGTGAAAATGATCTTCCGTTGGGGCCTATCTCGAAACTCGACAGCCATTACGGGGTTGGCAAATATCATAGGGCTTTCAGCGTATTACTTTTTGATAGTTCAGGTCGCTTGTTAATTCAAAGGAGAGCCTCACACAAAATTACTTTCCCAAGTGTATGGGCAAATTCATGCTGCTCACATCCTCTTTACTGCGAGGATGAAATGGAATCTCGCAACGATCTGGGTGTCAAGCGTGCTGCTATTAGAAAATTAGAACACGAACTGGGGATTCATTCATCTCAAATCCCTATTGAAAAATTTGAATTCATTACAAAAATGCGTTATCAGGCTCGTCAAGACGAGGAATGGACCGAGAGAGAGATTGATCATTGCTTGGTAATTCACGCAGACGTAGATGTAAATCCAAACCCTAACGAGGTAAGCGAAATCAAATGGGTCAGTCAGACGGAATTAGATGAAATGCTGAACAACTCCAACTCTGATGATGTTATCGCCCCATGGTTTAGATGCATTGCTAGTAAATTGATGAATGATGATTGGTGGCGTCCGGGGTGCGCAAAATCTGATTCTTTGATACATGACATGGGCGATGTCTCTCATATGTTACCAAATGCAGTAGGGGCAGATTTGGCAACTAGTATTTCAGAGGTAAAAGATTTGGTAGAAAATCGCATTGAAAGGGCTCTAACTCACACTTCTCTAAACAGGCTGTCTGGCGCAATGATGCACCTTGTTGAGGGTGGAGGAAAACGTTTGAGAGCAACATTACCATGGTTGGTGGCTAAGGCAGTTGGTCAAACACACTCAGGTTTGCTAGATGTCGGAGCTGCAATAGAGATAATACATAATTTCACTTTAGTTCACGATGACATAATGGATGATGACGACGTTAGGAGAGGCCGTCCAGCTGTTCACGTTGCCTATGATTTACCTACCGCTATCAACGCTGGAGATGCAATGCTAGCAATTGCATTTGAGGCAATGGTCGTCGCAGAGGGAATAACTCCAGACCAACTTCCGTTCCTAGTAAAGCGAATTGGAAGAATGGTACGCAAGTGTAGTGAAGGTCAGCAGTTGGATATTGAGTTTGAAGATAAAGAGACTGTCACTGAAGAACAATACATTGAAATGATTCATGGAAAGACAGCTGCAATGTTTTTGACATGTGCTGAGGTTGGTGCTCATCTCTCTGGTGCGGATGATATAACAATTCAATGCATGCACGATTGGGGCTTAGCTTTGGGATTATGCTTTCAATTGATGGATGATATTATTGATGTTTTATCAGACTCAGAAACCCTTGGCAAGCCGAGTGGAAGCGATGTCGCTCAAGGTAAGCGAACAATGATGGTCATTCACGCTCTTAATCAACCATCGTCAAAACCTAAGATGGACTTGTTGGAAGTTCTTGGAAAAGGGGAAAATGTAACCTCAGAGCAGGTTGCTTTAGCCCATCAAGCATTACATGATTTGGGATCTATTGATTATGCAAAATCAAAAGCTGAAGCATATCATCGTAAAGCACACGATTGTCTCGATCGCCTTCCAAAAGGTCCAGCTATGAGGGCATTAAGAGAGCTGACTGATTATCAACTTAACCGGATACACTGATTACACCAGGACATATCACTTTGCAATACCACCTTGTCTGCCCGGGATACTTTTTGTTAGATAATTTTGAAAAGTCACCATTTGTAAAAGAATTGGCTATTGTCTTACAAGGAACAGCCGCTGATGTAACTTCCAATTCTATATTCCCGACACAAAAAATAGATCCGATATGCAAATCGAATCCTGATATCAATAGGTTCTCCCCGGTCGTGCCCGGACCGATTGGATGTCCTTCTCCTTGCAACTTCAATAACACATTGTAATCAAGGACACAAACAGCTTTATCTTTACCTCCATGGTATTTCTTGTTGTTTTGTTGGTCTCCTTGAAGCCCGTCAATCCCAACTGCAATCGAGGTTACTGAAGATTTTGGCACTCCACCATCGGAAATGAATATTCCAATGATTTTACCCATTCTTGAACCTCATAATCGACTGTTAGAACTAATCGGAATAATGGGATTCAGAGTTTGGCTCAGGCTTAAGCCCCTTCCTAGTCCTGATATCCCCTACTACTTTGTCAAATAGCTGTGGGGGAAGAATCTCAAATCCAATATTTTCAGAGTTCCAAACCGCTCTTCCTTGCGAAGCTGCACGAATATCGTTTGAGAAACCAAATGTTTCGGCAATTGGTAGAGTTCCAATAACTGTCGTAGCTTCACCTTCAGATGGCATGTCTTCAATGATTCCTCTTCGGTTGGTTATCTCCCGAGTTACTTGTCCCAACCAGTCATTGGGAACGCTAACATGTGATCTCTGCATAGGCTCCATCAAGACAGTGCGTGCTCTGAGCATTGCCCCTTTAATTGCATTTCTGACAGCAGGAATCGTTTGTGCTGGCCCTCGGTGAATCGCATCTTCGTGCAATTTAGCGTCTACAAGTCTGACCATCATACCCATGACAGGTTCGTCCGCAACCGGCCCTTTTTTGCATACTTCATTGAAAGCCTCGATAATCAATTCTCGAGTCTCATGTAGACCCTGGATACCCTTTGTATCATTTACCAACACATTTGTAGAGTTGATGGAATAGATTTTTCTCATCATGTCCTTGTCCATTCCAAATTCTCCAAATTTGTTTCCAATTTCTTTGGCATCGCCAGATCTTATGTTTCCAGAGCCGAAATGACCCTCTCTTAGTGCAGCCACAACCTCGTTGGATAAAGGCTCACACTCGATCATGAATCGATTGTGCCTGTTTGGTGACTTACCTTCAAATGATCTTCCTTTGTTATTTCCTTCAACCGATTCCCTGTAAACTACGATCGGAGGGCTAACTTTGACCTTGATATTTTGTTCTTCTTCGAGTCTGTAAACCGTAATTTCAAGATGCAACTCTCCCATTCCTGCGAGCAAAGCTTCACCGGTTTCTTGATTTGTCATAACTTGCAATGATGCATCTGATTTCGCTAGCGATCTTAAGGCATCAATGAACTTTGGTAGGTCTTTCATGCTCTTAGGCTCGACAGCAACTGTAACAACAGGGTCTGAGTAGTGGCGAATCGCTTCAAATGGCGTGAAATCCTTATCTCTGGATAAAGTAACACCAGCTGCTGCAGATCGAATACCTGTTATGGCTGCGATATTCCCAGCGACAACCTTTGGAACAGTGATTCTGTCTCCTCCTACCATCATGCTTACTTGCTGAACCCTTTCTGGTTTCGCTGCACCAATTGCAAATACTGACTCACCTTGATTTATTGAACCGGAGTATAGTCTTCCGACTGCAACTTCACCTGCATGGGGATCCATCCAAATCTTTGTAATCATCATAGCAAGTTCTGCATCTGGATCACACCCGATCATCGCTTTCCCAATTGTTGTATCCAAATCGCCGTTCCAAATATTAGGAATACGATAAGGTTGGGCTTCAACTGGTCCAGGTAGTTTTGTTACTGCCATGTCCAGCAACACTTCATGGACAGGTGCTTTTTGTGCCAAGGTTTTCTGATCTTCTTTGTTGCAATACTCAAAAATCTCGGTCATTGATACGCCAGATTTTTTCATGTAGGGTATGGTTATACCCCAATTGTGGTAAGCAGAACCGAAAGCCACAGTTCCGTCTAAGACACTGACCTGCCATTCTTTTCTCTTTTCTTCTGGAGCGAATTGGCGGATTAGTTTGTTTACTTTGACAATTGTTTCTTCAAACCTCTTCAGCATATCCTCTGGGGTAACTTTTAGCTCGTTTATCAATCGATCTACTTTGTTGATAAACAAAACTGGTTTTACTTTCTCCTTCAAAGCCTGTCTTACAACTGTCTCAGTCTGTGGCATTGGCCCTTCAACAGCACAAGCAAGTATGAAACATCCGTCAACAGCTCGCATTGCTCTGGTTACATCACCACCAAAGTCTACGTGGCCAGGAGTGTCGATTAGGTTGATGAGAAAATCAGTTCCATCAACAGCGTGGACCATGGATGCTGAAGCCGCATTTATGGTAATACCTCTAGCACTTTCCTGTTCATCAAAATCGAGGACTCTACTCTTTCCGGCGAGGTCCTCGCTCATCATTCCAGCTCCCGCAATCAGGTTATCAGATAGCGTGGTTTTCCCGTGATCTATGTGAGCAGCAATGCACAAATTCCTTATTTGTGGTAGAATATGCATAACTTCAGTTGCCTTCTTTATGTTGTCTTCTTTACGGCCCATAGGTAATCACCTTGCTCTCGCAGTTTTGGTCCAACTTGAAGGGGTTTATGAAATCGTCTACAAGATTACTAGCCTAATCGCATTACTGTGGGCTAATCTACAAGTGACATTAAGGTTCAGATATACGCCTGTAATGTATCATCTTGCACTAGCAGCGATTCTTTGAACTTCTTCTTTCTTGGAAACAGCGTATGAAGTTGCATCCCCATTACTCGCCTTGTTGAGTTCGTTGATAATACATTGAGTTAGTGTCCTCTTAGACTTGGAAGTTCCTTGCTGGGCGCCTTTTGCGAGGTTAGCTAAAGCCACGTCAAGTCTTCTAGATGGTGAACTGTCAACGGCCTTTGGCTGAGAGACAGCCCCAAACTTAATTCTCGTAATTTCTTCCATTGGTGCTGCGTGGCAAATTGCGTCAACAAAAGCCTGCAAGGGATTTTCTCCGCTTCTTTCAGCCATACTGTCTAGTGCAGATTCAAAGGCTTTTAGAGCACCCATTTTCTTTCCAGTGTATTTTCCAGTCCGCATTAATTTGTTAGTAAACCGCTCTACAACCGATAGTCGTGATTTTCCGAACCAAGCATTAGCATGTCTGCCTCCAGTGTGAGGAACGCCTACTGTTGATAAGTTGATGTAAGGAGCGAGACCTGGATCTCTGCAAACAACCTCGGTAGCGTCATATTTGCCGAAGACTAGTGTTCCGATACCAGCGATTGGTTTAATATCCTCTTCCTCAACCTCTGGTTCAGTTTCTATATCTTCTTCACTCATCATAATCACCTTTAATCAGCGGACAGGCTTCTCTTTTCTTCCTCTAACCATTTCATCAAGAGATACACCATTAACCTGTATGACTTTGTATCGAACACCAGGTATGTCACCGTATGACCTTCCCATGCGTCCCCCAATTCCTTCAACCATGACTTCGTCATGCTCATCAATGAAGTTTATTGCTCCGTCTCCAGGTGCGAATGCTGTTAGTTTGTTACCGTTTTTTATTAGCGATATCTTTACTGCCTTTCTAATACCGGAGTTCGGTTGCTTTGCTTCAATACCTACTTTTTCGATAACAATACCTTTTGCCTGAGTTGAACCAGCAAGTGGGTCATGTTTTGCTCGAGATTTCAGCATTCGCTTTTTGTATCTGCGGTCTGACCATCTAAACTTTTGTCGATCTTTCGCCATTTTGGTTCCTGCAAAAAGCCCACGTCCCATCTGTCAACACCACTTAGAAGCAACTTTCCGACCTACCCCCCCTATTTCATGATGCCGATTTTGCTTATTTTCTAAAATACATCATTTGGGTGTATCGATTTGTACCAATATTCATTGCTTAAACCATACAGGATGTGTATAATGGCGTTTAGAGACTTGCTTTCAGCAGCAGTTGAAATTGATGAAACAACCAGTGTGCTGCATGGAGTTTTCGATAAGTCAAAATCCACCGGGCATGACTTATTGGTTTTCAACAACATCTTGGAAGCGGATGGTCATAGAGTTGCCGTAAACCTTCTAACCAGGCCTAGACTTTGTTCTGCTTTGGGCATTCCACCCGAGGATTTCATCGATCTATTAGGTTGGGCAATGAAGAACCCAATGGAGCCTAAAATTGTAGAAACCGGACCAGTTTTAGAGTGCCCGCAAGACCCGGTAGATTTGACGAAACTACCCATACCTCACCACTGGAGAGAGGACGGTGGTCGATATATGTCATCTAGTGTGATAATTGCTGAATATGGTGGTATACGTAATTTGTCTTTTCACCGGCAACTGCTAAGAGACTCAAATCATTTAGTTGCGCGAATTGTTCCCCGGCATCTGCATACAATGACCAAACTCGCACGGGAGTCTGGGGATAAAGTAACAATCGCTATCATCAATGCACCTGATCCTGTCGTGCTACTTGCAGCAGCTATGTCATTTAATACCAATATCGATGAACTAACAATCGCCTCTGCCCTGCATCAAAAGGTGTATGGTAAGGACTTAGAACTGGTTGAATTACCAAATGGTGTTCATGTGCCAGCAGATGCAGAATATGCAATGTGGGGATCAATTACAACCGAAAATGATGAGGAAGGACCTTACGTTGATATAACCGGAACTGTTGATGACATTAGGCGAGAACCAATACTAGAGATTGATGGTGTAACCCACAGAAAAAATCCTGTATTTCATGCGTTAATACCTGCTGAGGCAGAGCATAAGACATTGATGGGGTTACCAAGAGCCCCTACTATAAAATCCGCTGTAAATAAGGTGTGCGAGTGCCTTGATGTTCACATGACTGAGGGTGGTGGAGGATGGTTGTCAGCAGTTGTAAAAATCAGAGTAAAGAACAAAGGTGATGGTTTAAGAGCAATCGAAGCTGCTTTGGATGGTCATCGTTCAATGAAAATGGTCACTATCGTTGATGAAGACATTGATATTACCGATCCAGTACGTGTAGAGTGGGCATTGATGACTAGGTGGCAGCCAGATACAGATACTATAATTCTATCAAATCAAAAGGGTTCAAGTTTGGACCCGTCTAGACTTAGTGATGGCAACACCTCAAAGATTGGTATTGACGCTACCATACCTTGGGGATATGATCGTTCTGGTTTTATGTCAGTCCAGTAGTTGATTTTATGCCGAGTTCCTCAGTTTTACAGCATCCTAGGAGAAACTTGGGAAACCGTCACAGGTCACAAGCAATGAGGTTCCTCAAGTTATCAAAGAAAGATATTGAGCGGGAAATGGAAAACCTAGCATGGGCTGAGCAGAATGCCCAACAAGCAGTCTTATACGACTTCACTGATGAAAGGAATTGGAGATGTTTAGCAGAGATTAAAAAAATTCGCAATGACGCAGATGGTATGTTTATGGTTTTGGAAGATCTATTCGTAGTTCTAGGTAGGAATCCTGAACTTTTACATCAACTAAACCAAATAGATCATTTAGAATTCGGACTAGAACTTTTAGAGGCAGCGTTTCAATCAGATCCACTAGATCCAGAAAGATGGTTTTCATCGCTAAGCAATGATACACTAGAAGATTTTTCACAACGATGCAAACTCCTAGACTTTACTGACCAGAGGGCAAATGTTGTATTTGGTAGAAGACTGGAAAGAGTAAGAATGGCAGGTCACGAAGATTTGTTTATTGACTTAGTTCAGTATCTCCTAGCACACAGACCAGCGAACCATGAACTTTGGATGGAATTAGGCCGCTTGCATGAAAGAAGAGGAGATAATGACAATGCATGGTTATGTTATGACCACGTACAACAACTGCGGCCGTCTGAAAAAGTTCGTGATTTATTTTTAGAGCGCTTAATGGGCGCAATGGATGGTAAAGAGGCTGTACCGTGGACTGGACCTGAACTAAAAACGCGGCAAGATTTCTTACTCAAGATGCAGAGTCTTACAGGGACCTATACAGATGGAGTAGTGGGAATTGAAATTGTCAAAGAGGTAAATAACATCAATACAGATTTGGAAAAATTAGAGTTTTTACTATCTGAGGGAGAGGCTGCGGAAGCCTTCTTCTTCGCAAGAAGTTTAGTCACCTCTGGTGATGAATGGGCTAGAGAATGGATGGATAGAGCAAAATCAATGCTCTAAGCGTCTTGAAGCGTCATTATCTTAGTGACTCTTTCTGACCACTCATTTGCTACTTCACCCTCGCTAATGGAAGCACAAAGTGCTGCAAGCATAGCGTCTTCTACCGAACCAGAGGAATTCAATAAATCTTCAAACAATTCATTTCGACCTAACCTGTTTGCTAGCATTACTAGTGCACGCAAGTCTGGTCTCTCTACTCCGGAATACCCCTGCTCTGTATTTTTGATACACCATTCTAAAACTCCGTTTACATCTGATGGATTTACCTGTAAAATGGGGGCCTCTTCTCCAACCGATAGTGGAACAGAATCAACAATTTGATCAGCAAATTTCTCGGCTTCTTCACTAAGGAAACTGCTTGCTATTTCAACGAAAATAGCTCCAGCCTCCACTGCTAGACCTGTTTGGCTAGATATTATTGCATACTTATGAGAATTAAAGGCACATCGCGCTGCATCGAATATGTGACCAAATGCAAGGTGAATTCGTGCAGCTTGCCCTCGCGAAATTGCTATTGTTTCATGTGCATGACCGGCGGTCCTAGAGATTTCTCCGTGGGTATGGAGGGCCATCATTGGTTCATCAATGGACATGTGGAATGCAGCTTTATTTAGCAAAGAAATGTCATGGTCTCTACTAGCTTTTGCTACTGACTTCAATCTTGTTTCAGCCCATGTCAGGTCATCCCTTGCATTTTCAATATCACCTTTTTCGAAATACACTAATCCTCTTTCCATTCTGAGTCTACCCTCCAGGGAAAGATCTCGAGTTTCCGGGTCTCTAGCGACTACTAGTGCCTCTTCTATAGAATCAAGATTTATTTCTCCCGACAACCGCATCTCCACTAACTCTAGAACCTTCAATTCTGCTGGAGATAACCTCTCCCGTATAAAATCTACAATTTGACTATCCATGACTAGGCCTAACTCTGCCACACCTAACCAAGATTTCCATCCCATCTTTTCTAGCAGAGGTTCTAGTTTTCTCTCTCCATTGTCAAAGGCTTGAACAATCTCTTCAGGATTCATCCGAAAGCCTCCTAGTTTTCGAAACTAGATTAATGAAAGCAGACTCTACTGATATTCGGTCTTGATTTCCGCTCCATCCAGCAGCACCATCATGACCGCCCCCCTCTCCCCCTAGAATATCTGCTAATTGTTGCATCATAACACCTAAGTGGATTCCAGACTTTGTAGTTGTTCTTGGAGCCCTCGCTGTGAGTCTAGTCTCACCGTTCCTGAACCTTGAAACCAAAGACACATCAGCACCTGTTTGGAGAAGAATGGATGCTATCTTTCCTTCATGAATTCCAGCATATGTGGAAACAAGGCTCCAAGGGCCGCAGTCAACGCTCTGGCATCTTGTTAACGCCTTTATTATTGCACCTCTATCACTTGAACTAATTTTTTCTGTTTGGAGACTTTCAACAAAATTTTGATACTCAAAATCGGCTCCAGATAATATGTTTGCAGCACATCTTAGTGCGTCCTCATCTGCATGCTTGAATCTCCCTGTATCCGTTATCAAGCCTGCAAGTAGCAATTTCCTAACCTCGTTTGTCAATGTCTTTATTGAGTATTCATGCAGGTAATTGAATATTATCTGGGTTGTAGATCTTGCTTGATTTCTTATTTCTAAATCCAAATTTTCAAAATCCCAATCTGACGTATCATGGTGGTCGATTACACATATTGGCACGTCTCTTGGTATCTTCACTCCAGTTTGAGCTTCAGAAGCAGCGTCTACAATTATAATTCCACCTAATGGTGAAGGCCATTCGGGATTTTCAGCTATTTTTTTGAAAGGTGCATTGAGCTGTTCGCACATCCTCCTAGACAAACGGCTTAGATGTAAGCCACATGCTAGCATTCTAGGGTTAGATGACGCAAGTGCTATTGCTGATCCGATAGTGTCCATGTCTCCATTTCTGCCTGTGAGAACTGGCACTGCGCCTCTTTTAGTGGCACTGTTTATCCATTCAGCAAGTTGATTCAACATTATCCCTCGAGAGATTGCTTTAGTTTATCGTAGGTTTCAACAAGTTCCTTTTCTCTCATCAACATACTTTCAACAGCATTGCTCATCTGATCGAGGGTCAATTTCAAATCACTCATCAGCTGTTCCCTATCTTCAACTTCGATTAAGATGGATCCCATCTGTCGGTGTAAAGACAGTTCTTCAGGCTGCTTTTTGACAGCAACAATTGTTCCTTCCAACTCTCTTACCTGAGCATTCAGAGATGCGATTTGTTGTCTTACGGTTTGGACTTCTCCAACGACTATCTGTAACTGCTGTGCTAATTCCATTATTTTCCCTCAAATTTATTTGATTTCGAATCAATGATTTTTATCATATTATTTGCCACAACCAAAGATCGCATCCTAGTATTCCACATTGCTCTAGCGTCTTTTGCACGAGCTTCTTTTAATGTAAATGACATCATACCTTTTTCATAATTGACTATTTCTTCACTAGCCAAACTGGACCCTAAAGATCGTGCAAAGGGTGACTCCACCACCAGGCGGACACTCCACAATGTACTCACTCCTCTTCGTCAATTTCACCAGCATTTAGAGCTCGCTCATATTCTATTGCGGCTTGCTGTGCGATGTAAGCCATGTCAGCGGTTGTTGCACCATCGACATTCCTACGGATTATTCTGCTATTTGCATCGGATGCCCTAGTAAATGGTTCCCATGCACCACCAGCAAATGTGTAATCACACTTACTGCAGTGCCAAATACCGACTGACCTTCGTCTAACTTGTCTATACTGGCAGACAGGACATGTGTACTTGGAGGATTTCTTTTTCATTGCCATTCCGGCATTTCGCCTGACACTAACTCCATACCGTGCGCCAAATCGGCCGGTTGCTCCTGCCTTTTGTGTTCGCTTTGCCATTGTTATTCCTCCTGAGCGTTGACCAAATTTGCTAGTTCCTTACATCTTCCTTGCGCAACTTGCAATATCTCGTCGAATTCCGCCGGAGTGAAAGTTCCCTTTAACCCCTTCTGAAGTGAATGCAAGTGGCCTTCATCTCCCAAAGTTATGTGAATTCTTTCATCTCCACCCAATTCTTCTTTTTCATTGGCATCCAAAACGTATCTCCCACCTACTCGTGTAAATGAGCACATTGTCGGTGTCATAGACACAGATAGAGGATAATCCTCGCCAATATCAAATCTTTCAGCTGGAACAATTGCTGTTCTCAGTGCTGCAATAGCACCTAGTGCACAAGCATCGAATATGTTCCCCTTGTCCGAAAGGACATGAATGTCGATCATAATTCCGAGAACCTTTTCACCTGGTATTATACACAATGAGTCCATGTCGATACATCCAGATTCCCTTATTCCTCGGTCAACAACCCTGCCTAGTTCTATTGATTCAGGTGAGGGCGGGCCCGGCTCGTATTTTCTGCCAGCAACTGGTCTTAATTCAGCTCCGCACATCAGTGAACCTTGGGTTGGCCGGTCTGGCCACGGCGTCCTAACCTCGAATTTGACCCCCGCATAAATTACGGTCTCTCCCCAAACAACTTTTGCACTACCTTCAGCATTGTATAAGCAGTTAGTTTCAAGTGTAATTTCTCTTGACTCCCACCTCTTGCGCCCATCTATTCTTTTGTCCTCTTCGGCTAGTTTGTTAAGCTCTTGTCTGAGTAATTTGGGAACTAATTCAACCATTATTTCTCACCACCATTTTTGGATTCATACCTACGTCTTAGTGCGTCAACCATAATCGTGTGAATTTCTTTAGCGGCTTTCATATTATATTGCAAACATGTGTTGTATTCGTCAACAGAAAGATCTCCGTCCATTTGCAAAAACGCAATTTCTCCAGTAGTTGGTAGAATTCCCATTGGCAAGTCTGCTTGTCCGTAATTATCTTCGGCTTTGTCTAAATCTAGAACAACCGTGTCCTCAACTTTACCACTCGCAACTCCTACGATTAGATCGCGCATCGGTATTCCAGCATCAGCAAGAGCCACCGCAGCTGCAGTAATTCCAACACATCTTGTGCCTGCTTCGGCGGCTAGGATTTCAATCTCGACTCGAATTTTAGAACGTGGGTATCTTTCGACAAGAACAACACTCTCTAAGGCTTCAGCAGTTACCTTACTAATTTCTCGGGATCGTCGATTGAACCCCGGGCGAATTCTGTCGCTGGTTGAAAATGGTGCCATATTGTATCGGACATCGATTACAGCTCTATCTTGGCGCTGAATCTTTCGTGGGTGTGCTTCCATTGGGCCGTATATAGCGCATACGGCTACATTTAATCCGTGCTTTACCCAAGCTGAACCGTCTGCTGCAGGTAATACTCCTGCCTCAATCTCCACCTCTCGCATCTCGTCGATTTTTCTGCCGTCTAGCCTGAGCCCATCGTCTCTAAGTAATTTTACATCTCCATATCCACCCATCAAGCAGACCTCCTTTCTTCGATAATTTCTAGAATATTTTCAGTGAATCTACTATTGTGACCGCTATTGCGAGTCTTTTCAATGATTGAGCGAACAAAACTAATTCCATTACCTTCACCGTCAATCCAAACACGACCATTTTCTGCAACGATTATTCTACAATCTGAAGCATCTTTTAATTTATTGAGCAGCGAGTTATTTTCACCGCGCAGGTGTGCAATTGTGTTAATTGGAATTTCCTCCATAATGCCTTCTTTTAATTTCCTTAAACCAACACCTTTCATCGTCAGGACAATGTTGTGGGCTTCGTCAACTTCTTGAATTCTGGCAAGCATAATGTCGCCAATGTCCATTTGCTCTCTTGCTGCCCCGAATTCGACCTTCCATGGCGCTAAGGACATTGGTAACAGGCCGTTAAACGGGCCGTTGACTTCAGCAAACCAAAGATTGTTTCGAACACTCTCAACAATCCCAATTACGAGGTCTCCTGACCTAGGCATGTATGCAGAATTAATAGGGTTAATTGAGGTTACACCATTCTTTTCGTTTACCCAACCGACCTTGGTTGCGATTAGTTTTTCATTTTGGATTATTACACCCGATCCTGCACGTGCTCCTGAGGAAGCCCCGATGGCTTCACCCGGAGTCACTAGGCGCAGCTCGGCGCCTTCTAGTACTCCTGACATTTCTTTCTCTCCAGCGATGCGACCAGCCGACCCATGATAAAATAGACGCTTGGATAAATTATAATTCTTTTATCTCTGAATTGTTATCAATCCCACGAACTTTCCCTATGATGTTCTGTGCCATCCCCGGTGGACACTGTATGATACAAGCCCAATCACCATTGGATAGCCATTCGTCTTTGTCCAGATATTGACGAAGAAGTTTGTTTACCCTCCCGTAAGATGAGCCGTTAACTCTGAATGCAATCCTAACGGGTTCAAAGGATAGGGGAATGAGAGGTTTGAGAAGATCAATGGCATCTTTAACTTGAATTTCTACACGCTTGAATGGGTCTGCGAAGAACCGGCTCTCATCCAGGGCAAGTTCGATTCTCGTCTTCGGATGTGGTGATTTTGATTTTGGGTCTATCGCAGTAGAGTGTATTTCTTGTATAATTTGCTGTCTTTTCTGCTCTACCATTTCCTTTCTTTGGTTTGTAGTTAGCTGTATGCTTCCTTTGGTTAAAATCACTGAAGCTATTGTGGCTATATCCTGCGTTCCAAAAGTTGCTAAAATCGCCTCTTCTGTAGGTCTATCTCCGGCCTTGGCATCGTGCCATACTTCGTCTGTGGCTAGAAAATCATCGATTTCCACTGAGGTCACATCACTCTTGAATGATTCAACCAGTTCAGGGTCCACTAGAACCTCGTATCGTTTGCCACCATACTCCATCCGAGCCAAGACAGCATTGTCTAGGCTTACCATGAGTTTTATCACTCCTCTAGGGGCTTCAATCTGTCAATTTGTTTGTTGACCTCGGACCTATCGAGAACTCGATATCCACTTGCATCGATTACGGAAACTTCAACAGCATCCCTGTTTAATTCTTGGTCGTTGGCATTTCTCAGTGCTTCAAGTCCCAATTTCATTGCCGCATTGAGGGTCAGATTTTCCTTCCATTGATTTTCGAAGTATTCAATCACTGTGTTCCTACCGCTGCCTATTGCTCCAGCATGATAAGATTGGTATGCGCCAGAGGGGTCAGTCTCGAAAAGATGAATTCCATTTTCGTCAACTCCACCAATTAGCAAGGCTGTTCCAAATGGCCTCGAGCCTCCATACTGGGTAAATGATTGCTTGAAGTCACAAATTTTCTTTGTTAAAATATCTACTGGTATTGTAGCCGCATAAGTAATTCTATTGATTTGGGCTTCAACTCTAGCTCTAGCAACCAACTGACGTGCATCTGCAACCAAACCACTGGTAGCAATTCCAACATGATCATCGATTTTGAACATTTTTTCTATGGATTCTGGTATAATTAAACGACTGGCAATTCGCTTATCACAAACCAACACTACACCGTCTCTGAACTTCAACCCAGCCGTCGTTGTACCTCTTTTTACACTCTCTCTAGCGTATTCAACTTGGAATAATCTTCCATCTGGACTAAACGTTGTAATTCCGTGATCATAACCTCTTCCGCTTGGCTGCATTTGCCCCACCTACAACCTCTGGTCGGGTCGGGGTCTTATCAACCTTGGCGGTTTGGGAGTGGTATGAGAGTTGCAATTTTATCCAGTGGGGGTAAGGATAGCAGTGCAGCCATTTGGTGGGCAAAATGTAAGGGTTGGGAGGTGACACATCTTGTGACAGTTACAATCTCTGGAGAAGACTCCATGACATTCCAAATCCCTGGGACACATTTGGTTGAATACCAATCCGAGTTGTGTAACTGTTCCTGGTTGCAAGTAATATCATCCGGTATTGAGGATATTGAAATGTTGGAACTGCAAAATGCCCTTTGTAGTCTTGAAATTGATGGGCTTGTTAGCGGAGCTTTAAGATCAGATTATCAAAAAAATCGAATAGAGAGAATGTGTGAAAATCTAAGTATACATTCCTTCACTCCAATCTGGCATCAAAATGTCAGAAATCACATGTTTGAATTGATTGATAATGGGTTTGAGATTATGATAACATCCGTATCTTGTGATGGTCTGTCAGATGGTTGGTTGGGAAAAACACTCGATTATGAGTCACTGTTGGAACTAGAATCCTTGTCACAAAAGTATCGTTTTAATTTCGATGGGGAAGGTGGTGAATATGAAACTCTTGTTATCTCAGGACCACACATGAATGGCAGACTAAGAATTGAATCCGAAAAAATTTGGGATGGTAAAAGAGGACATTTAGAAATAACTCCGATTTAGAAAGCAAAATTTCACTCGGAATATTCATTTCCTATACCAGTAACCGCTAGACATGGCCTTCTGTCCACTTGACTACCGATACGGTTCTCAGAATTTTAAACAAATTTGGTCTGAGCTTGGCCGTCATGAACGTCAGCTTGAAGTTGAACGCGCCCTAATTTGGGCTCACAAAGAAATGGGTAAAGTCAGTGAAGCGGATTACGCAGTAGTAGAAAAAATTGCAAAACCAGAAATAGTAACCAAGGAAAGAGTCTCAGAAATTGAAGCTGAGACACGTCACGATATAATGGCTCTAACCAAAGCAATGGCAGAAGCCGCGGGTGATGCAGGCTGGTGTATTCACCTAGGGGCAACTTCGAATGATATAGTCGATACTGCTGTTGCTTTGCAACTTAGAGACTCAATCATACTTCTGCGAGAAATATTATGCCACCTCATGGACGTTACTGCAAACCTAGCAGAACGAGAGAGAAACACTGTAATGTTGGGGAGAACACACGGCCAGGCTGCTGTTCCCATCACATTTGGATTGAAAGTAGCCGTCTGGTTAGATGAAATGCGACGACAATTGATCAGAATTGACGAAGCTGCACCTAGAATCGCTGTTGGAAAATTTTTAGGAGCCGTCGGAACGGGTGCGGCACAAGGAGATAACGCCAGAGAATTGCAACGTCTCATTCTTACCCATCTTGGTCTAGGTGTTCCATTAGCAACAACGCAGGTAGTTGGAAGAGACCGTTATATTGAATATGTATCATGGCTATCAAACGTTGCTTGCACATGCGAAAAGATTCTACAGGAAGTTCGAAATTTACAGCGCTCTGAGATTGCTGAAGCTGGTGAAGGATTTGACGTGAAAAAACAAGTCGGCTCGTCAACTATGGCCCATAAGAAAAACCCGATAAAATCTGAAAATGCATCTGGTCTAGCAAGAATTGTTAGATCATTTATCATTCCAACATACGAAAACTCACTATTGTGGCATGAAAGAGATCTCGCAAATTCTAGCAGCGAAAGATTCACACTTTCACACGCCTCTGCACTTTGTGAAGATGTAATGAGTAAAACCGCTGACGTCCTTACCAATTTGTGGGTTGACTCACGCAAGATGATAGAGAACATAACCAATCAAAAGGGTCTCGTAATGGCGGAAAAAGTGATGATTGAACTTGTTAGTCATGGAATTGGACGAGATGAAGCCCATGAGATAATGCGAGCAGCATCATTTGAAGCGATTGCTAATGATGAGGAGTTGATTGATATTTGCTCAAGGACCCCTGCTATTTCAGCAGCATTTGATGCAGAAGAGTTGGAAATGATGTTTGATCCGGCAAATCATATTGGTGTATCTGGCGAAATCGTTGACGAGGCAGTAATGCTCGCTAGAGAGGCAATCAATCACTAGCTATGTTTGTTGCTTCATTGAGTATCTTACTAAAACCATTGCAATGATTGATGATAATGTGAAAACAATACCCACCATGCTAGACATACGATACCACAGAGCTATTATTCCACCAATTGAAACGTATGCTATAACTTGACAAAGAGCAGATGCTAAATTGAGTCTTGACATCATATCGTCACTTAGTTTCCCATCATTTTCTAGTAGGAAGGTGTAAATTAGAAAATAGATGCCTTGAAAGGGTATCGCAGCGGCAATTACAGTCAAGGCATACTCCCTTAGTTTCGAGTAGTTGTTTTCTTGTTCAATCCCTTGAAAGAGTAATATGGCTGTATTAGTACCAAGTAAGGCTGCCATTATAGTCCAACGTTTATCTTGAGAGGAAGTCCTGCTTTCGACGTTAACAGAACCATCGCTCATTGATTCTGGCTGATTAACTAAGGGTTTGTATGTTGCCCTGTTATATGCTATTAAGAAGACTATTTCACGGGTGTTTAAAGATACCTGAGAAGGAGCAAAATACCACCTGTTACAGTTGCGACAATTATTAGACCCAGAATCATTGAGTGTGGACCAAATTCATTGGTGTCCTCGAGTGCAGATTTTATCAAACCATCCCTCGATAATGCTGCTCCTAATGTCCCCGCCTCTTCAAATTCAGGTAAAGGTCTGCGAGGAATACGCTCCCCCTTTCTTAACTCCCCGGCCATGGTGGGTGCTAAGTTAGTTAGGTCATATGGGTTTTTGTTGTATTGAATTTGGGAAATTAATATCACATGGTGACTAATCCATAGTATTATGCAGGAACCAACTATCTCTGATATGTCTATTACCGACGAACATATTGTTGTTGATCTTAAAACCAGAATAAATACTATCTGCGGCGACTTATCAGAAAATCCAAGTAATGCAATACTTGTCAAAAAAGGTTCTGAAATCTTAGGAATTGTTACTGCTAAGGATATTTTTGCTTCAATGGCCGATGGTGTTAATGCGACAAAATTACGCGTTGGCAAAATAATGCGCACAAATGTTTTGTCGATAAAGGGTGATACTCCACTATCAAAAGGATTAGATAAAATTAGTGAGTCTAATCCTGACGCAATAATAGTCACAGACGATTCGGGAGATTTCTTAGGATATTTTTCTCTGAAAGACTATCGTGAGTCAACAAGAAAACTTGAGGCACACCAACTCATGGCTGCAAGGCTAAAACGTTCAAGATCGGCAATTAGTGAGAAAGTCGAGAAAGAAGAATCAAAAACTGATTTGCTGAACCTTCTATTAGGTGGTAATGAAGACGAGAAAGAGGATACTGAAGTTCCTTCAATGATATCATTGGAGTAAGTGATGCAATGGTCTTGTGGAAAGCGGATTTGGATAACTCTTCCATACATTTGGCAGTCGAGGCATCTTGTGGTGGTACTTCCTTGGGAATACAAATGGCAAGGCAGGTAATCGATGCAGGTGGTAGAGTTCTGTGGGCATCTCCTGAATTGCCTAATCCTACTAGGTTTTCGCAAATTTTTACCGGAATGGACCTCACAGCATCTTCAAGGTTCCATGCCACTAATTTGGTTGGGAATGTCGATAAGGCATTTGAATCACTTGCAAATTCTGCGAGAATTTTACCTAATGTTCAATTGGTGGTTGTTGACGACTATGCTCCAAAATCAGGTCCATTTCCAAAAGATGTAATCAGCGCTGTTAACGATTTGATTAAAGATACTGAATGGACTACAATATTAATTTCAAAGGGTGGAGTCTCTATGAGTGGTGAACCACTGGTTGCGAGGGCAAACAAAAAATTGCAAACAGATAGTGTGTGGTTGTTAACAAGGCCTAGCAGCGATTCTAAAAGGCGATTATGGCTTAATGAAAAATATATTGACTTGCAGCTAAAAGAATCAGGATTCCATAATTAATTACTCATCTTCTCCCAATAATTTTGCCATTTCTTGCAGAGCATCTTCATCGGGTTCATCAAATTGTTCGGGATTTTTGGCAACTCCGTCGATGAAATCCTCACCTGCTATTGCAGGTGTAGCTTCACTTCTTGCTTTCTCGATATTTTCTCTTCCCTTATTTGTTAAGTACCACAACATCACTAAGAATGAGAGTCCGAAAACAATAGTTGTGACCTCTACACTGGAAAGCATGCTTGGTCCTGTTCTGGTTATGTTATCAAGATTTAGGTTACAAAGATAATTTCGCTAGATGTCTTCGTTTATCAGGATCGGGCTGCGCCCATCCAATGATTGGCGGCTTCCGATTTGATATATCCCAACCATTCTCTCTTATTTCCTTACATTTAGGACAGCGAACACCTTGTCCTTTTCCCATTGACTTCATGCGGGTTCCGCAAGAACAAATTGGTCTCGTTTTTATTTTCGATTCAGTTATTTTGATACCTTCAATGTGAATGACACCATCATATTCCAGTCCTATACAATCAAATCTGTCTCCAATTTTTAACCATTGACATAATTTATTTACATCCCCGGATTCTGAAAAAGCAACATAGGTATCGTTGATTAAAACGTGGCCACCAGTAATCACATCTTTGTGCACAACGATTTCACTCCTAACTGATTCGATATGGTCTCCACTAGCTTGATTCGTTGTAAAAATTCTGTAACCAGTGACAGGTTCACTACCAGCGATTAATAATTTCGTCGCATCATTCGCAGTTTGATATGAAGTGGCTCTAACCCCAAACATCACTGGACAGTTTCCTCTTGGAGATATCAAACCTCGGTTATTTCTAGGATCTCGACACAAAAAAGTGCCTTCCATTTTATCTACAATAGATAAGACACTATTTTGCACATTGCGCTTGCCAGATCTCCACGCTATACCCTCCCAAGTGGGATGGTTTTCTCTCCATGCACAAGATGCAGCAGCTCCGATTCGACCATTGCCACCCCATTGGATACCTCCCTTGTAATATTCAACTTCACCTCTTACAGCTTTCCAATAGTAATCCTCATCGGGTTGTTCGTGGAATAGAGTCATTCCCGGATCTGCTGGGTATTGCTTTCTATCTGAGTGATGTGATGATGATATGTTTCCTGCTAATGGTAAAATTTTCTTATTCCAGTAAGAATCAAGCCATGGGATTATTTCTTCCCCAGCAAATAATTCTACTGATAAGGAGGCATTACCTCTTGTTCTTCGAGATGCAAATGGCCACAGTCTTGTCAATCGAGGCTTTCCATAATCACATGGTATGGCTTCCAATAATTCGTGGAAAACCAGTGTTGTGCAACCACCATCAAGGTAATCAGTATCGTCCAATCCTAACCACATAGACATCACACAGGCCTAAATTTATCACCGGGGTCGCCACTTACAATTCTATCTATAACTTCAGCAATTCCAACATGCTCATTCACCTTAAACAACCTAGCCCCAACAGTCCATCCCGCACTCATATCCGAATCTCTATCGCCAACCATTAGATCAAGTGGATGAATGGGTTGTGGCTTCTCTCCCCACCAGTTGATACTTGAATGGGATTTTTGTCTAATAATCTCAGAGGCTGAATTAAGCATACCTGGCATTGGCTTTCTACATCCGCATTTATCCCTGTCTCTGTGGGGACAGGTGACCAATACATCAATCTCTCCAATTTCGTCTTGTAATTTTTTGTGTATTTTTTGGATAGTTCCATCTTCCCATAGACCTCGCATAATTGCTGATTGATTTGTTGTTATGACAATTTTGTATCCCAACTTCCGAAGTTTCGAGACGGCTTCAGCAGCACCGGGCAATATTTTCAGTTCTTCTGGTGAATTCACGTAATTTGGGCTTCCATAATTTAAAACTCCGTCACGATCGAGATATGCAATCGCTCCATTCCATTTCAAGCCCGAAGTGGGTTGATTAATCTCGATAACCGGCCCCTTCATGTTTGGTGCCGAAAACCTCCAACTCTATGTGCGTTAAGGATAATCCATAACACAGAGTAATGATTGGGTATAATGTGGCAAGCGATTACCTGGTTGACAAATCAATTGCAACTGTATTGGGGGCTATTGGCTTATTGCTGCTATTTCTTGCATGGAAAACACGGTTGGACATATTTGAGAAAATGGCTCCAATTAGCTGGTTGTTAACAGGTTTTTACTTTTTCAATGACACATCATATTATCTTGAACAACCTGATTACGTACTTGCTATGATGTCAGCAATATGTTTACCTGGTAGTGTAGGGGTAGCGATTTGGGAAAAAAAAGCCACAAAGAAGCAATTTGTTGAAGCTTTGAGGTGGTTCAGAGGAACAGTATCAGTAGCTGGCCTACCATATTTGATGATAGCACACATCCCTATGTTGAACGTTTTAGCAATATGGTTTGTAGCCTGGCAATCTGCTGCGTTGCTTTCATTTGCAGGCGGTGCTAAGGTTACACTTGGAGAAACCTATGCAAATCCTGCAAATGGAGGAAAAACCAATTTTGATGACTGGGATGGGAACAAATGGTTCCTTACAGAAGATATGTCGGAATTTTCTTTCCATACAGAATTATTGGTTAACGGTGAACCGATTTACATAAATTTCGTCTTGGCTTGCACAGCTATACAATCGATGATAATTTTTGTAGGTGCAATTTCAGTTTTAGACATAGGCTGGAAAAAAAGAGTTAGGGCATTGTTCATTTCATTGTCTCTTATTCACATTCTTAATTTGTTTAGAAATGCAGGTCTTATTTGGTTACAGATGGGTTATCCTGATTGGCGTTGGATGAACTTAACAATATTCGAATTTGGCCATGCTTATGCCTCACGCTTTGTATCTCTTGCAGCTATGTTCTTACTTGCTTTAGTTTTGTTCGAAATGCTACCTAAAATGCACCGTCACGTCCTATCTTTGCTCAGTCCGTTTGGGGTTTCAAATCGAAGCAAGCAACTTATGGATCATAGAGGTCAGAAATAATCATATCTTCGGGTAGATCGTTTGTCATTTCGCCTAAATCTAGAGCTGGTGGGACGATTATTTGTTCCTTTGACATCTCACTTGATTCGTGACGTAATAACATATTTTCCGAGAAATTTTCATCCCTCCTTATCCAGTCTTTCTCATCGGTTCGTCTAACCCGAACAAGTAGATATGCAAGGAGTGATATTAACATAACACCAATAATGCTTGCAGATATCCAAATTATGTCATTATCAACAGATGCTATAATGTCTGAATTGTCACCGATTCCGTCTCCATCGGTGTCGGTATCTTCAAGTGGGTTATCAGGGAAAGCATCCTTGGTATCTTCGACCCCATCTCCGTCCCTATCGAAAGGATCGAATGTTGATACACATTCTGTGATATACTTTTCAACCTCATCGATATCTACAAACTCATTTTGATTTATGTCTATTTTTGAGAATTCATACTCATTTTTCCAATCAACTTCTAACAAATAATCTAAATCAATTGATTCAGTGTCTAATTCATCAAATACAATAAGAATCTCATTCTCGCATGCACAGGTCACTGCTGTAAGTTCTTTGAGATCGATTACGTTATCAGAATTGTAGTCAATATCCTGGAAAACAAAATCATCATATTCTTTTAATTCATATTCGGAGAGGTCATAATCAGAGTTCTCGTCCATTTCTTCAAACAAATCTTCGGCATAATCATCACAGTAAACGGGTTCCTCATCATCAGAAATTGGCTCAGGTTCTGGCTCAGGCCTAGGTTCAGGAAGTACTAAAATTTCCCAGGTTGCAATTATAGATATGTCCTCTATGTCATTTTTGGCATAGACTATGACTTCAATTTCCCCTTCTGCATACCAAATGTTAACCATTTCATCTGTTCCAGAAATATCAGACGAATACTCAAACTGTTCTATTTGTCTTCCCATTTGGTTTCCTTCAAACGTCCAATCTAATTCTTCTGGCTCAACAACCAATTCTAGGTCACCTTCTCCTCCCCAGGTTTGGATCACCATGTTTGTGGCCGCAGTATCTCCTAAATCTATGAAAAATAGTAGTTCTTCATCCTCAGGAGCATTCATTCCATTTATTTCTTCATTATTGAATAACTGAATCGGTTCCCCATCATATGACCACTCGAATCGGTCCTTGAACGATGCAGTAATGTCAACACGACTGTAATATTGCTCACTTCCTAGCAGGATATACCACTTACCGGGAGTGGGGTCGTTAAATCCAATCTTATCTCCTGCTCCTGGAGTATTGGAGTGCATGTCATATGTGGACCATGTAGGGAATTCTTCAAGTCTCATCATTAATTTAGCCTCCCCTGCACCATTGTTAAGATCGACCTCAAGTCTTTCAACATCTGGTGGAACTTCAATGAAGAAATACTGATCGAGACCTTCAAATCCGCTCAGTGGTCCATATGGTATTCCAGGGGTTAATTCCACGGCAGATTCTGGTTCAATATTTTCCGGACTGTAGGTAAAATCCGCTTGTATGGAAACATCTCTACACCCTGAATTTGATGTTAGCATGACATAGTAAATACCAGGTTCTGCATCAAATATCTGTACGATTTCCTGATTTCCTTGACTGATTGAACTATCTGATGTTTGGGTTTCTCCGAGTTCAACTGGCTTAAGTTCCGCGTCGAATTCATTTTCAAAACCAATCCAATAGTAGTCGTCATAAAAAGGTAAAACATCCTTAGCAATGTGTAAATCACAATTACCTCTGTCACCCCATGTCTTAACTCGCAATTCTGCCAAGTTATCTTCCAATTCTACGTAGTAATACAAAGAGTCTCCACTGTTACGCGGAATCTCTTGATCGACTACTGCTATACCATCATTCAGTTCAGTCATCTCGTCGAGTTCAGGAGGTTCAGGAGCTTCCTCCCAATATGCGTAGATTTCAAATTCTTCGTTCGGATAATTTGTATTCACAGTTAGCCAATATATTCCCTCCTCAGGCCACTCGAAGTATTCATAAGCATAGATTCCGTAATAATTATCCACAATTATTTCGTGGTCGTGGTCCCAATCTGTGGGGACTCTATCCTTAGCCAGAAAAATTTCATATTCAATTTCATCATATTCCTCCTCTTCATCATATTCATCAAATCCCCATGAGTAAATATTCAGAATAAGGAATCTAGTATTTTCAGGAATCTCCATAAAAAACAAGAGAGTTTCCCCAGCGTCAATTTCTGTTGTGTAGTCTTCATCGTTTTCTAATTCCACAGCTTGCGCAACTATCGTTCCATCAGGCATTACCCATGATGCTCCATCAATGAAACCTTCACGCTCTAGATTGTCCTCTGTATATTCTCCTTCTCCTTCGGAAAAGGTCCAGACTGATTTATACGAATTGTTCCCTATCATCAAATCATCTAACATTCCTCGCAGATAGTTGCAATCACATCCTGCTCCCATTCTGCCGATATATAGTTCATCACAGTCTTCTCCAGATTGGAAACAGTCATTCGACCCAAAGTCACCGTATGGTATCTGTGAATAATTTGCATCGAAGGTTCCAGCGGACAAGTTGTCAATAAAGAATTCTCCACCTTGCCCAGAATTAATCTGCACCTTAATGTGAGTCCACTCGTCTTCTGCTATTGGGACTATGGAAGTAGGGTTCCTCGAAATAGAATATTCGTTGGAATATGCAAGGTATCCGTCATTAATATACAACCCCCATCCATAATCGCCTAACATTGTGACAAATTGAATACCAGAGGTATCGTGTATGTTCACCGATGCCTCTAAAATTAGATTACCATTCCAACTTGGGAAGTCATCATCAACAATGACAAAGTCATTGTAACCATCAAATCTGAGACTGTAATCTGCTGCTTGTCCTACTTCGACTACGCCGTATACGGGGAAATATTGAGGGTCATTTTCTAGGTCATTCCAAGTTGATGGTTCAATCGAACCCATATTTGTTCCAGTAATGTGGATGTAGTCCTCATCCTCACCATCACCAGGTTGCCCATCACCCCAATTGCGATAGATAAATGGCGTTCCATCCTGCCATTGATAATTACCCTCGTCTTCAGAATCACTCAGGCCTATCCAAATATGTCTTGTAGTGTCATTTGTGGAGGCGAATGTTTCGAATATCCAGGAATCTTCAGTCTCATCATTTATTGTCACTAAGAAACCTCCTAGGCTTCTTGCGGCATTTGCAGCCTCTGTCCAAGAAGATGCCGATAATAAATGGTAGGTGTGGTTATTGCTGGGATTTATTTCTGTTGATAAAATTTCTATTTCGTGATGATCATCTGCTGAGGAGGTGACAACCAACGGGCTAAATGCAACTAAGACAAAAATTCCCGCCAGCAAACACGCCTTATTGTTCATGAAATTGCTAAGTCCTAATGGTTATTAAAACTAATACATCCGAAAATTCAATTTGTTGCTTTGATTTGTTGTTTAAAATTAAAATCACTTTCTCTTTTTACCACCGATTCGCAAGTCAGTCTTCAGAGGCATTTGGTGCTCCCAGGCAAATTCCTTGACTACTCTCCATCCTTTTTCGGAACCTTCATAGTCGGTTACGTCGATTGTTTTGTCTCGAGTGTTTGCCTTAAAAGCAGCAACTGGTTCTGCGTTTCTGAAAACTAAGTAAGCGCTACCAAACCCGAAGCGCTGCTTTAGAACCTCGGAAAAATATGGTGCGATTGGGTCCGAGGGGGGGATTACGAAATCACGAATTGGAGGAACGTTTTTCGCGTCATCTAACAAATCCTTTCGGCCCCAACAGACCTCGTGTAAATCTTGAATAAGGAATCCTTTAATCAATGTTGAATCTTGTTCAAATTCGGTCAGAATCGCCTTAAGTTCCTCGGGCTTAAACGGAGTTCCTGCAAGTCTTATGAATTGTTTTAGAGTAATCACTGGATAGTCGGATACTAACCTCCTCAGATACTCTCTTCTCAGTATGATACGGTCTAACCCTTTTCTAGGGTTAACTGAACGGAAACCTCCTCGGTAATCTTGAACCATGTGGCCACTTCGCAACAGCGGCTGTATTAATTTTCTAAACTCAGACCGCTTTAGACCATGCCTTTCCATGAAAAGGTTCGGATCGCTATTGCTCTGAAAGAATTCTACAATATCTACCAAGTCTTCATCAATTTCCTCTCCTCTTATTGCAAGCAAGGTAGAGAAGTGATCATATGATGCCCATACCTGATGACCTCGGAGATTAATTCCTTGATGCAACCTATGAGCGCTAGCCATGTTTTTGAGACTCACCCTGTAGACTTCAGACCGCCCTCGCAACCCGAAGTCATCTCTTATCTCTTGAACACTTTCTAGTGCATCAATTTCATTTTCAAGTCTCGAAGCTTGGTGTAGATGGTGGCGATGGAAAAGTGCGCGCTCAGCAATTTCTCTTGGTTGCGGGTCAACAATTCCACCTCGAATCATTCGTTCTCCTGCAAGCTTAAATCCAATACTTTGGAGGGCAAGTCTCAGATTCTCGTCTAATTCGGTGACAGAAACTCCGTTGAATTGCGATAGGACTGCAACATCAACTAACTGATCGGAATGGTTGTCTAGCAACTTTTCAAAAGCAATGCAGAATTCATCTAGATACGCATATGGAATGTGGATATCTTTTATTTCGAGATAATCATTAATTTTGAACATTAATACCTTTCCAACCGGGTCGACACCTTTGAAGACTGGCAAATACCACCCTCTGTCTAATACCGACCTTACTTCCCAAATAAATCTAGAAACATACGGATCAGATTGTGTCAGTATACGCAATTTTCTGTCCTCACGCTTTGGTGATTCTAAATCAGACATGTCTGAGGGGGAAACATAGAATGCTTCAGGTTCGGGTACTAAAGCCATAACTTTCTTTATTTTTCCTGAGTGCTCTAAATTTTTCAAAGCCAATGCTAGCTCTTCAACACTTCTTGAGACATAGTATCTCAATGTAAATGCCTTTACGGGTCCCATTCGTTTAATGACTTCCACCAAAGAACTTTCAAAATCAAGTGGGGAGTATAAGTCCTTGACCCTGTGAAATAGAGATAATCTCCTTCTTCTCCCACTGACATCCTCAAATTGTTTGACCAGACATAATTGCCTTTCTAAGTTACTAATAGCATTCTTCAAGTCTCTTTGTAGAGATTTATGGTCATCACCTTTGGGGAAATCAGCAAGAATTTCCTGCCTTGTTAGATTTTCACCTATTGGTATCTTTTCCAATATAAGTTTCTCCATTTCTCCTAGCCATGGTTCGGGTTTTAATCCCAGGAGCATTGGTATATTTTCTTTCGTGGTGTATCCAATTCTGTTATGCAGTAATCTTCCCATGACAACATCAGAGTCAAGTTGAAGGTCCTTCCAATCTGCATATCTGAAACCATCTACTCTATACATCATTTCCTGTTGTTTTTGGAATAAAATGTGTTGGTTAAATGCTGTGAAACCGTCGGGATAAGTCGAAAAAGATTTCTGCATCACTAGGTTTTGCACTCTTCGATAACCGACTACTTCCTCTTCTCCTCCAGTTATTTTATGCTCATCAACTTTCAAGATAAATTCTGCATCATCGGTTTGTCTAAAGAATCCGACAGAAATTACGTTTCGCATTTCCAATTCATTAAGGATGGAATCAATTTGTCCTTGAGGGAATGGTAGTCTTTTTGCAAAGGTTTCAGCAAGCATCGGTCCTTCAGAACCTAGCATTTCAACGAGTTTTACACGTAGTGCTTCATATGGATCAGATATTGACATTTCTTTCCATTCTGTTGGCTCTATACCATCAAATGCAGTAGCAATTTGATAAGTAATTCCCTTTGTATAAAGTTCTCTTACGTCATTAGCATCCTTACCACCGGCTACCGCTATACAACCGAGAGTGCCGTGTATTTCTGCCATGTAACTGGTAAACCACTTGTCGTCGAGATTTTTCTCACCAGTATTCCTTATTTTCGTTATTTTTCCAGCAGCAGCAAGGTCAATAACCCATTGTTCAATTTCGTCATGGCCTATTCCTTTCAATTTTTCTTCGTAAAGTGGATTCTCCCACTTCCGGTCTAATCCACCTCCTCTGTTCATCAAACTTAGCAAGCCTTCTGATGAAGTCGGTCTTGGAACCTTTGATGAGTAATATTCGTCAATCTGCTCTTCAGTTAGTTCTGTTGCTAATGATCTATTTCCCAAAAGCCTTTTGAGAATTTCAGGGTCAATATCCTTTACGAGGAAAGCCCTTGTTTTCATCGATAGTAAATCCTCAAACGTGCTCATGTAAAGACTCATTCCCAGCCTAGATGGAACTGGAACTTTTGTGTGAACGATTCTTGCATGCGAATCACCGATTGACTCCAAAAATTCGTTTAGTGAAATTATATCAATATCGCTGAACATGATCTCAGCTTTGGCTTCCTTGATTAGCAGAGATTCTTCCATCGATCTATGTCTTTGCAGCAATGCGTCGGCCTTTTGTTGGAACTGTTGAGGACTTACTTCTTCAGCGCCAATTCGCTTTGGAATTATTAAAGACCTCCCTGCAACTTCGCGGAAACGTTTTGCAAAAATTTGTGTAGACACAATATACCTCTCTAAAATTTCGATGTGGTTGTTAGTTTGGAATGACTGATACATCATTCTTGGATCTACCTGTTGGCTTGTTTTTATTAGTAGACCATTTTCATCAAAAGATAATTCTAGAACGGCAATACCATCTTGCTCTGCAATCCCAGCCATGAAGTATCCCAGTGCAGTGTTAAATCCTCTACCTCGACATGATGTAATTAGATACGTTGGCATTCCTCCAGAGACAATTTCTTCAACAATTAGCCTGTTAGGGTCTGGCACTTGGAAAGAATCCATTGTGTGCTCTTCAAGATGTCTTGCAATTGTGTTGGAAACCCCTTCGCTCAAACCATATGCATCACGTAAAATTAGTCTTGGGTCTGCTTGCCTTCGTAGTGCGTTTACGCTATGTCCTATTAAATCAAGAAGTGCTTTTGATAATTCTCGTGAGCGGCTCCTTGCCTCCCCACTCCATGAAGGGACAGTAGGCCTGTATCCAGTAACCGAGTTTACATTTACTCTAGTTCCCTGAATGTTTGTAACGCGATATGTTGAACCACCCAACAAAATAACGTCACCACCACGTAAGTTTGCAACAAATGATGAAGACAACTGTCCGAGAATACTACCCTCTGCATTGAATACTAAATATGAATTGTCTGGAGCAATAGTTCCAATATTTGTATAGTATATCATCCGAGAGTATCCTCTTTTTCCATACAAGTTTTCCTCCCAATCAATCCATACACGCCTTTCTTCTTCCAACATGTCTAGAACTTCTATGAAATCATCATATGCTAGATTACGATATGACCATGTGCTTGTAACTACTTCAAATGCCTCGTCGATATCTCTTTCGTTGATAATTACAAGTCCAATTAAGAATTGGGCAAGGACATCCAAGCAATTTTGTGGAAAGTCTAAATTATCCATATCCCCAGTTTGAATGGCTGCCTGCAGGGCAGCCAGTTCGATAAGATCGTCTACACTAGTTGGTAGGAACCTAGCTCTTGGTATACCACCGACTTGGTGTCCTGCACGACCGATGCGCTGCAAAGCGGTAGCGATATCTCCGGGTGAGCCAACCTGAACCACCATATCGACAGAGCCAATATCGATACCCATTTCCAATGATGATGAGGTTACAACCGCTCTTAGCTGACCAAGTTTTAATTTTCTTTCAACCTCTAACCTTATCCTTTTGTCCATAGAACCATGGTGACCTTCAACCAGGTCTCCAAGGTATGGCCTAAGTTTTTGAACTAACGTTTCAGTCATTTTTCTGGTGTTAGCAAAAACTAG
>DAZU01000107.1:13070-32954 GCA_002507425.1 Euryarchaeota archaeon UBA53 | reverse complement strand
AACTTTCATGACAGATAAATCACTAAATTTGTTCGAACATAAAAGAATATCAAGGTCTAATTCTCTCGCACCACTTATTTTTGCAATCTTAACGCTTTGAGTGTCTGCCCTAGATTCCCTATCGTCGCTTGCGACCAAATATTCAGCCACAGTTTCAAGTGGCTCCATAGTCGCAGATATTCCTATTCTCTGCACAGGCCTTTCTAAAATCGTATCAAGGAGTGATACTGTAAGTGCCAAATGAACACCACGCTTTGTCGGCACCAGGGAATGCATTTCATCGATTATTATCCATTCAACGTTAGAGACTATTGGTTGAAATCTTGGTGATGAGATTGCAATAGCCATACTTTCTGGAGTTGTGATAAGTATATGGGGAGGCTTTCTGAGCATTTTTTGCCTTTCAGATTGAGGTGTGTCACCTGTCCTTAAGCCAACTCTTATTTTGTTCTGTGCCCTATCTGGAAGGTATTTCTTTTCAATCTCTGAGAGTGGATCAATCAAATTCTTTTGTATATCGTTTGCTAGGGCTTTTATTGGTGATATGTATAAACAATAAACTCGGTCTTCCAAATTACCACTCATAGCATCTCTGATAAGTTTATCAATAACAGTCAAAAACGCTGTTAATGTTTTACCTGACCCGGTTGGAGAACACAATAGCAGGTGATCCCCATTCATAATTGACGGAATAGCAAGTTTTTGTGGCCTCGTAAAATCAGGAAATTTGTCCTTAAACCAATTTCTAACCGGCTGGGATAATTCGTCTAAAAGAACATCTGTTGTTACAGGTTCTTCTAAGTATGTTATCCTAGCCATATTTCTACCCCACTATGCGTGTTCCTACACGGTTCGTAATGAGGTCATATATGTTTTGATTTAAAAATTAAACAAAAAACACATTAAAATGGACTAAAAACGAGATACTGGGCTCTATATCAATCGGATAAGAAGAAAACTTTTTTTTTAATTTATTGAAAATTCATAACTCCGTGCCTAGTCATGATTTTTACAGTTGTTATCATTTACTTCCTACCACACGGCATATCATGGAGGAGTTCTCAGGCGACCGTTTGAACAGGCTTACAGGCATGTTAAAACGCAGAGGAGTTCTACTACCTGCTTTTGAAATCCATGGCGGTGTCGCCGGACTTTATGATTACGGACCTGTTGGCGGAAGAATCAGAAACAAGGTCAATCAATCATGGCTAAACCATTGGTTGACATTAGGAAATATTGTAGAAATTTCCAGTCCTACTATAACACCATACTCGGTGTTAGATGCAAGTGGACATGTTGGTGAATTCAGCGATTATATCATACAATGCAACGATTGTGAAGAAGCTAGTCGTGCTGACCACCTAGTTGAGGACGTTTATCCTAATGCGGACAGTTTCTCGTTTGAAAAACTAACCAAAGTTATTAGCGAATTAAAACCGATTTGCCCGGCATGCGGTTCTTCTAGTTGGGGCAATATAAAATCGCAGAATCTAATGTTCAGCACAAATATTGGTAACGGATTATCTGGCAGGAAAGGATTCTTGCGACCAGAAACAGCACAAGGAATGTTTACTTCCTTCACCTCTATTTACAGACATTTCAGAGAGCGGCTTCCATTTGGTGCAGTGCAGGTTGGCAAAGGTTACAGAAATGAAATCAGTCCTCGGCAAGGGATGATTAGATTAAGAGAATTCAATATGGCGGAATTAGAATATTTTATAGATCCCGCTGTAAATTACGAACACGATTTTTCAATTTGGGAAGACAAGTTTACTTTAATCTCAGAGGATGAGGGTGAAATAGATTTGACATTGAAAGATGCTGTACAAACTGGTATAATTAAACATCCAACAGTGGGATATTTTATGGGCATGACGTTTGACTTTGTCAGAGAAATAGGAATTAATCCTATCCACATACGATTTAGGCAACACGAATCGAATGAAATGGCACATTACGCTTTAGATTGTTGGGATTTGGAAGTCTTCGGTTCCTTTGGTTGGGTTGAATGTGTTGGTCTTGCGCACAGAGGTTGCTATGATTTGGAAGCTCATGAAAAGGCTACTGGGGAACGATTACGTTCCTGGCGTTCATTTGACAAACCTAAAATTGTCAATATTGACGGTTGGACAATTGACAGTTCAACAGTTGGCCCAACCTTCAAAAGTTTGGCAGGAAATATAAAGGAAGAAATCGAAAAACTTTCAGCTGAATCTACTTTCCCTATGGACTTAGTTATTGATGGGAATGCAGTAACGATAGAAGAAAAACACGTGAAAAGGATTCAAATCGAACAAAAAATAAGCGGTGAGTGGTTTATACCTCACGTCGTAGAACCAGCGTTCGGTATAGACAGATTAATTTGGCACGCACTTGATCACTCATACACAGAAACAGAAAAGTCTGGGGAAGATTATACCATACTTTCGCTGCCAAAGGCAATTTCCTCAATAGATGTAACAATTTTACCGTTGTTCGAAAAAGATGGAATAGATACTCTCGCAAAAAAATTACATATCACCTTGTGCAAGAACAGAAACCTAGTTGCAAATTACGATGGAAGCGGATCCATTGGGAGAAGATATGCGCGTGCTGATGAAATAGGAGTACCTTACTGCTTAACAGTTGATTACGACTCACTAAATGATAACACTGTTACTATCCGTGATAGAGACACTGGTAATCAAAAGCGTGTGAAAATAGAAGACCTTGAATTTTAAGCGACTCAAGGTTCAATAGAGTCCTTATTCTGGAGTGGCTATGGAGGTCAGTGATTGGACAGAGCGTCACAGGCCTAATAGTGAGAGGGAATTGGAAGGCAATGATTCTCAGAGAAAGAAAATTCGAGTTTGGTTGGATGGTTGGCAGAGCGGCAGACCAGACAAACCCGGGTTGTTGCTCATTGGCCCTCCAGGTGTTGGCAAGACGAGTATTGCTAGAGCCATTGGAACAGATATGGGCTGGCAAGTAATCGAACTCAATGCTAGTGACTCGAGAAATGCTGGTTCTATCCGCAAAGCGGCAACTCATGCTTCGACTCACACCTCACTATTCTCCGCATCATACAGCAAACCAACTAAAACGTTAATTTTGTTGGACGAGGTTGACCACCTCAGTGGCACTTTGAGAGAAATATCTGAGACGAGGATTACCTCAATTATACGAGGTGATAGCGACGATTCAACAAAATCCCTAAAAGGCGATAGTGGAGGTAAGGCGGAATTAATCAAATTACTATCAAATACAACTCAGCCTGTAATCCTTGCTTGTAACGATGAGATGGGGCTTTGGGGAAGATCTTCATCAACATGGAGAACTGCTAGAGATCGATTTAGTAAGCATCTGGTGACCGTTAGGTTTGATAGAGCATCCAATGATTCGATAAGGCGTGTTGCTACGCGTGTTTTACAACAGGAAGGATACACAGCCGATCCTGGGGCCATCAGAGAATTAGTTGAAAGAAATCCAGGTGATTTACGAGCTCTAATTAGAGATTTGCAAGTAATGTGCAGTATTGTAGAGTCTAACATTACTGAGGAGTTGGTGAAAGCAACATTGGAGACTGGAAGCCGTGATTCCTCTATTGAAATATTCCCTGGTCTGGACAAGTTGTACAGATCTCGTACAGCAACTAAAGCTATGATTTCAATTCGTTCTTTGGACAAAAGTCCTGATGATATGGTTGCGTGGATATCTTGGAACAATGGTGTTGTTTTCACTGATAAAGATGCAATAACCAGAGGTTCCAAATCACTATCAATGGCAGACAGACTTCTAACTAGTAGATTTCGAAATACAGCCCATCGGTCTTGGTACTGGGCGTCTAACTTATCGGGTTTATCAGCAACAGTGACAACAAGTAAACCTGTTGAGGGAAGAGTATTTTGCAGTTATCCAGCATTCTTGAGGCGCGAGTCAGCGTGGATAAGGCAGTCAATAATCAAAAGATTAGCAGCAACATGTGGTTGCTCACAAAAAGTAGCCAGAGAAGAGTTACTTCCCTCGTTGATGGCTATACACTTGAATAATCCATCGAAATTCTCGGTTTCTATTGCATTGGGTTTAAGTCCAGAGGAGCATGCAGCAATTTGTGGGTTACGGACTTCATACAGCACAACAAAAGACCTTATGGAAAAATATTCTATAGAACTAGACAAGAAAAGTGATGAATACCAAAATGGAAATCACGAAATTGGAGAGGAAAATGCTGTGGATATTGAAATTAAAAATATCGACGCTGATCAAAAAACACTATTCTAATCTTTTTTCTCTATCGAGCGATCTTCCATTTTTTCAAAAAGTTCCCTAATGAGTTTTACAGAAGCCCTGTCTGGCGCCTCTCTTTCTTCTCTTACCCACGTTCGCGGGTGCAGTAATAATAGAGCAGTCATTAGTTCTAGACGTCCAAACCACATGAGTATTGATGTGATTAACAACGATGGGGCTCCAAGTGATGCCCAAGTATTTGATGGACCATAATCGCCTAATGTTGGTCCTGTGTTTCCCAATGATGATGCTACAACCGCAATTATAGATTCAAAATCCGAATTTGGCATTGTTACTGCCAATATGATACAAGACAAGGCAAAAACTCCAGTCCAAACAAATAGCATTCCAACTACTAAACCTAGTCTATCACCTTCAACGACCTCGTCATTCATTCGGATTCTGAATATTCTCTTTGGCTGCGCTATTCTCCCTATTTCTCTCCACGCTAACTTTAGTGCTAACTTAACTCTCATTAACTTCAATCCACCACTTGTTGAACCGGCACATGCTCCAACAATCATTAGTAAAAATAGGAATATGTGGGTAACAACTGGCCAAAGCATGTAATCTGTTGTTGTATAACCAGTTGAAGTCCCAATAGAGACAACAGTAAATATAGAATCAAAAAAACCTTCATCTAGAGCATTTCCTTGCGACAATAGTGCGAAGAATACAAATGTTGTTGTTGTAATTATTACAATAACATAACTCCTTCCCTCTTGATCATTGAATACTTTTGTCCATTGTTTCTCCCAAGCCAACCAAATCAGAGTAAAGTTAACACCAGCAAGGAACATAAAGCATATGATGATAGCTTCCACCACAAAACTGTCATAATGACCAATCGATCCATCATGTGTCGAGAAACCTCCAGAAGGCATGGTCGTTAATCCGTGATTAAATGCATCAAAGATACTTAGATTTCCAATACTAGCCAATAATACGATTTCTAGGAAAGTCAAAACGATGTAAATTGACCAAAGAGCCAATGCTGTTTCCTGTAATTTAGGTCGTAGTTTTGACAGTGACGGTCCGGTTAATTCCGCTCTTGCAAGGGCCATACCTCCACCAAGTACCCTAGACAGGAGCATAAGTCCTAGCATAATTATACCCATTCCTCCTAACCATTGTGTTAATGATCTCCAAACCAGAATACCTTTTGGTTGGGCATTTATACAGTCAGTAGTCGAACCAATACAATTCGGGCTTGTCGACAATTCAATTACCGTCGCTCCAGTGGTTGTAAATCCTGACATTGCCTCAAACCATGAGTTGACAAAACCTCTCGCAATATCCATCATACTCGAACCATCTGTGAATGGCCCATGAAAAACTCCTCCAAGCCAAAATGGGAAACTACCAACGAAGACTGCGACTGGCCAAGCAAGTGCGACAGCAGCAAATGCTTCTCGGTCACGCAATCTCTCAGTTGTGTCAGACCGAACTCCTAAAGTCAATAATCCGACACCGATAAGTCCCGAGAACGCTATTGGAATAAGGAAAGAACGGCTTGCAATCTGGAAGCCATCCAAGAACCATGTGAGTAGAAAACTGAACGATAATGGCACCAACATGGCCACCATGGTCCATCCGACAATTAGAGCTAGGACGTCCCTACGCATCTACTACACCTTGAATCGTCTTTCTAGGTCATCAACCTTTTCAGGCGGCAAGAAAATTGTCAATCTGTCACCTTCTAAGAGCGTTTTTTGAGGGGATGGTCGAAGTGTTTCCCAATCATTGTGTATATTCTTTCTTTGAATGAATGCCACTTTACAATAATCGGGAAGACCTGTGTTTTCGATGGTGTCGCCTGCAAATTTCAAGTTCTCTCTAATCGGTAGACAAATACCAACAACATCAGGGACTGAGGACAAAACGGCATATGGCCCGGGAAGCTCAGTATGAATTCTCGCTAAAATTGTGTCAATTGCTACACGCTTTCTATCAACTGCAAATGTAATGCCCATTCGTCTTACAACACTTACCAAATCAGCATCGTACAATATTAGCCCTGTTCTTTCAACCCCCATATCACTAGCAAGTAATACAGCAGCTATTGATGCATGATCATCATCAAGCGCTGAAATAGCAATGTCGAAAGATGATACCTCAATTTCGGATAGTAGACCCTTATCAAGATGGTCTCCATGTATAATTTCAATACCTTTACGATTACCTAAATCCGAGCCTGCTAAATTATTTGCCTTTTCTAAATCTCTTTCGACAACAGTGACACTTCCCTTTGCATCTAGCCATGCATTTGCCAGTCTAACCCCTATTAGGCCTGCACCGAATATTATCACTTTGGGTTTGTCTGGAAAATCAACCGCCTCATGACCAAATATTCTGAGAATCCGATTAAATGACGCTTCGCCTGCTGTTGCGATTGCAATTCGATCGTTGGGTAATAATTGGTCATCAGCGGTTGGAACCTTTCCCGGTACTCCATCTCGCTTTAGGCCAACGATTAACGGCATACCTCCTTCGACCTTTTCCCCAGAATCTCGCAAACTTCGATGCACAACACCACCTGCCTCTGCTCGAACATCTAACTCAACAATAAATGCGTCAGCTTCGAATGGAATTACCTCCGTAATTGATGATGATTTTAGTCCTGACATCAGCCGCTCAATAGCCCCGTCAACAGGGTGTATAACGTGATCAACACCAGCCCATTTGGATAATTTACCATCCTCATGTTCCTTTACGAAAATATTGTCTCTGACCCTACAAATAGTCATTAATTCACTTTCCCCTTTAGTCTTCTCTCGATGAACATGTTTTGCTAAGGCACAAGACAGTATGTTTCTTTCATCAGAGTTAGTAGCAGCAACATATACTTCAGCAGTTTCTATCCCAGCTTCAATAAATTTACCACGTTGAGTAATATCACCATGGATTACTAGTATATCCATGCCTTGAGAATTTTTCACAGCTCTCGCACTGTTATCTACTAGAACAACATCTTTGTCTTCACTTCGTAAGGCTTTTGCTAGACCAGTGCCTACTCTTCCACCTCCCCCTATTATAACCCTCAAGACAAATCCTCTCCTAGCCATTTGTTGTTCCACGTACCACCTGACACTGAGTACTCTTCTGTGTGGAATGACCGTTTCCTAGTAAAGTCTTCTCCTGTCATCGACCCACCTGAGTAGTAGTTGTTTACTATTGAACCGTCTTGGGAATATTGTTCAATCCAGTCAATATACACAGTTGGCGTATGTATTAACCATTTTCTGTTTACAACATCAACTGCTCCCTCAACGTAACATGTCTCCAAAATAATGTTATTATCTTCACACCATTCATCCGACATAGGCAGCATCACATATGCCCAAGCATGCCCTTCCCATGAAGCAAATTGTGGATCCGCTAGGGCACCGAATACGTAATATGCAGGGATGTCTTTTATCCGCATTATACTCATGAATGCGTTCGATTGTTCATCACAATCACCCATACCATCATCCAGACATTGTTCTCCACTTCTAGCAGTGCCGGGTGCGTTTGTGTCATATGGGATATTATCGTTTAACCAATCAAATGTTGCTCTTGCATAAGCATAAGCATTGTACTTTAGATTACTCGGTAAGCTAGCCTCTATGTTCAGTGCGGTTTCAAAGACTGTTGGAGCTTTTTGTTGCCTGGCATCGATTGCCCAATTTTCTTGTCCCCGCTCATACCAATATTTCTGAGATGCAAAGTTGGTGCTAAGTACTCCCTCACCTCTGTGTTTAGCATCTTCAAAAGTACCAGACCTATCCAGACTAATACCCTCTGATTTACCTTCAATCTTACCATCAACTCTGGTTGATTGCCACCAGGTATGTGAAGATGACTTCAACGTGACAGAGAAATCCATCTTTTTGTGTGATCCAGGTTCAACGTCTGTCGACACCCTAATGCAAGCCCCGTGAGAGCACATATCATCATTGTTTTGATTGACAATTCCTGGCCACCAAATCTGGGTTCCTTTTGCTGTCACAACTGCATTGGCTTTCGACTTAGTTGGTTTGCCTTCAAGCGGGATATTAATTACCTCACCATCTACAATTATTCTATGAGACAAAATCTCCTGAATGATTGATTTCTCAACCTCAGTATTATCAATGCGTGCAATAGCGACGTCCCCACTTTCCTTGCTGCTTACGTCAATAGGTAGCGGTATGGATTCTTCTAAATGCCCAACATCACTACCATTATTCCATAAATCAACGGTTCTAACAACAGTATATTCAGCTTCCAATGGATATACTTGGTGTGGTGCAAGACCCTCCATTACATACTCTTCAATCTCTGCCCACTTAGCAAGCACAAATTGTTTAGCATCTGGTGTAAAGAATATGAATGCAATTAGCGCAAGTAAACCTAGCTGATTTATTCTGCTTCTTTTTTTTCGTCCTGCCCTCTTGGTTCCGCCAGATTTAAATTTCCTTGATGGACCTTTACCACGCATAGCTTTTCGCGTTGGCTGACGCGAGAAATCACCCCGAACCCGATAGTCCATACCGGCAGATCCTGAAAAAACTCTTCCGCAACTATAGCAGATTGAATCCCCTGGAAGGGTTTGAGCACGACAGAACGGGCATGTCCCCATCAGGTCAATGGCTTAACGGCACGCAAATGAAGGTTCTGACCATTGTGAAATCCGAATTTGTAATGAATAAATTATCCAAAAGGTTATTTTATACACGTAGTAGGTAACCACTTACTCGTCTTCATTGTTCTTAATACGGGAAGCGTCAGACCAAATTCTCCGAAGGCGTCTTCTGGCTTGGTTTGGGACCGCAGCCCAAACCCAATCGTGTGAGGATTTTTCAGCTAATAGAACCGGTGGAATAATAAAAATCCAGATCAATGGGAAATCAAAAGAATTATACAATGCTGTAAGAAGAAGCGCCGATAATATACTTGTTCTCAAAACTATACCCCACCTTTTACCTTTCAACATACCATATCCATGCCGACAAAAAATCAAAGCATGTGCTCTCGGTGATGTCAAAGCGACTAAAATAATCACCATTACCAACTGGATTCCAAGTTCATAACTTTCAAGAAGACGATAGATGATGAACAATGAGATCATGCCGCCAACGGACAAGCCAAGAGCCCATCCCGTTGTTGGCTGAGACCCTGTTCTACGAACCTTCTTGGTTCTGAGTATTAAGTGAACTACAACCGCTAATAATAAGCATATAATCAGATTTACAAATGGTGGAATAACTCCTTCGATGTATAGTATTAGTAGGAAAGAATCTCCTAGGCTAGCATACAACCCTCCAATCAGAATTCCCCAAAACATCATGCTCCAAGCAGTAGTTAGGTCATAAAATCCTGAATAACGCGTCATTACACCACGCCAGCCAAGACTCATTCCAACAAGAGATACCACTATCGCTACCTGTGATAGCAGTATCTCACTGGCCATGGTGATAACCTAGTTTAGACCCATTCAAGTCAGTTTTGTAAGGCTAAGCCTTGAATATACCAATCCTCAGGCATTATTATGGCTCGGCTTTTGTTATTTGGAGGGAAAGGCGGTGTCGGTAAAACCACGACTTCTACATCAACAGCGGTTGGATTAGCAGATGCAGGCTACAAAGTCCTACTTGTCAGCAGCGACCCTGCTCACAGCACGTCTGATAGCCTAGGTGTTCAACTTGGTCCTAAGCCAACTGCTGTGGCAGGATTTGAAAATCTGTGGGGAGTTGAGCTTGACCCAGAAGCGAGAATATCTGATCACATACCTAAGTTGACAGAAAGTATAACTCCTTTTTTAGGAGGAGAAGAAATGGATATTAATGCGTCTGAAATGGTACTTCCAGGACTAGATGAGGCAATGGCGTTTGATGAACTTCTCAAACATCTTGAGAATCCTACTTGGGATGTAATTGTATTTGACACTGCACCAACCGGGCATACACTAAGATTTCTTGCTTTACCAGAAATAATCGAGTCTTGGGCAGATAAAATCATACGCATGCATCGGATTACTGGAGGAATTAGGGCGATGATGTTTGGATCCAAGGATGGAGAAAAAATGAGAGAAGAATTGGAAAAGTTTCGAAGGAGAGTTCTCCACGTAAGGAGAATCCTTTGTGACCCCGAGATTACTAGATTTACTCTAGTAACTATTCCCGAAAAAATGGGTGTAAGTGAAACACTTCGAGCATATGAAGCTCTTTCTGACCATAAATTACCAGTTACCGGTTGTGTTGTCAATAGACTGACACCTGATTACGACCATCCGTTTATTCAGACTAGAAGAAAAACTGAAAGGAAAAATATTGATGAATTGGTGGCTGCATTACCTGATATTTTTTACCACGAAGTAGAATTAAAAGAAACTGATATTCATGGAATCGAGTCTCTGAGGAGAATATCAGAAGAAATGCATGGTAAAATTTCGAAGGGAGAAGGACTCGGTCCGTTTCAAATTGGTCTTGGCTTGGAGATAAATCGAGGCACTTGGGTAGAAGGAGATGATGTCTACCTACACCTTCCAGGAATTGCAAGAGAAGACCTTTCTCTACGCAGTGAATCGGGCGTTGTATTGGTAGGGATAAATTCTAGAGAGCACCAAGTTCCATTTAACCGACCTGCAAAAGCTAGCGACGTGGTTGCTAAACTCGAGAATGATGTCCTACGGTTGACTTTTCCAGTTGATTGAATACCCGTTGGGTTCAAACATTATGGCTCGTTGGGTTAAACCATGGCACTAGAATCCTTATCACGGGGTATATTCTCTGCACTAGGGATGCTCAAGAGTAGAAGGAAGTTGGATGAAGAACAACTCAAAGATATGCTAAGGAGTCTAAGAAGAGCCTTACAAGAAGCGGATTTTAACGTTAGACAGACAAAAGAAATTACTGAAAAACTTGAATCTCGATTAAGGGATGAAGAACCGCGATTAGGAATAACACTGCAAACTCATGCGATGAACATACTATACACCGAATTGGTAAGACTACTTGGACCGCCCCGAGAGGTTAGACCACAACAAGCAACCATTCTCATGGTAGGTCTGTATGGTAACGGTAAAACTACGACAACAGCAAAATTAGCAGAGTGGTATAGAAGGCGACATGGTGTTAGAGTAGCAGTAATTGAAGCAGATGTGCACCGGCCCGGAGCATTTAATCAACTGACCCAGTTGTTAGAGGATTCACCAGTACAGGTTTACGGCGAGCCAGAAAACGATAGTGCAGTGGACATTGTGCGAAATGGACTAAAAGAACACGCTTCTGCTGATTTAGTGATTATTGATACAGCTGGTCGTCACAAACTTGATGAAGAATTAGTGGAAGAATTGGAGAACATATCCGAGGTTTCACGTGCGAATGAGAGGTTCTTAGTTATAGACGCACAGGTAGGACAGTCTGCTGGACCAGTTGCTGCTAACTTTCACGATTTGGCAGGTGTGACAGGAATTGTAATCACGAAACTAGATGGAACTGCGAGAGGCGGCGGAGCTCTTTCGGCAGTAGCGACCACTGGAGCTCCTGTGGTTTACATAGGCACGGGAGAAAAAGTTGCAGATCTCGAAAAATTCGAGTCGGACCGCTTCATTTCAAGACTACTTGGAATGGGTGACATTCGTGGTTTGATTGACCTTGCACCCGAGGATATGGATGAAGAAGAAGCGATGCGTATTACGCAAAGGATGTTGTCTGGTAGATTCACATTAAATGACATGTATTCGCAAATGGAAATGATGTCGAAGGTTGGGACTATCGATAAATTACTATCATTTCTTCCCTCGGGAATGTTTGGAGGAATGGGTGCAATGGGGAAAAATCAAAAAGAAGCTATGCAGGCTAATTTAGATAGATATCGAGTCATTATGGATTCCATGACTACATACGAAAAAGACGAACCTGCTAAAATCAAATCCGATAGAATTCGTCGCATAGCGAGAGGTTCAGGTGTCAAGGAAAAAGATGTCAGAGAACTAATCGGCCAATGGAATAGGTCGAGGAAGATGATGAAAGGAATGAGCGGCAATCGTAAGATGAACAAGCAGATGAAAAGAATGATGAGAGATCCAGATATGGATTTTGAAGGCTTAGAAATGTAGGTCAATATGTCTTTGCTAGAATCACTCTGCGTCGGGTTAACTTCCCCGACATAAAGCAGGGCATTTCACTAGAGTATGGAGAAGTAGAATCTCCCAAAAAAGATAGTCCTGTTTTCTTTTCTATAGTTTCAGCATGAGCATCGGTTCCATCAAATGGGATTTCGTATATCTTTCCTTCATCGATATCTTCCAAACTAGACAATGGTAAAACAACATTCTCTGTATGGGATTTGGCCCTACTTCGCAATTCATCAGCTATTTCGATCAGAACTCTGTTGCATTCATCCACTATATTATCTAACGGAAGTGGTTCCTTTCCTCCAGTTCTTCTTGCTGCAAAAGCCGTTCCAGCTTTGATATCTCGAGGTCCTAGGTCTAGCCTTAGGGGCACCCCTTTGATTTCCCAATCAAAGTATTTTTGACCAGCATGGATATCTCTTGAATCTACTTTAACCCTCAATCCTGCTGACTTCAGTTTATCTCCCAATTCTTCCGCTTTAGAAACCACATCTATGTCTGAGTCCTTCCTAATCATTGGACAAATCACAATCTGAAACGGGGCAATTGCTGGTGGGAGAATTAATCCACTGTCGTCTCCATGCATTCCCACAATTGCACCCATTAATCTCTCTGACATTCCATACGTAGTTTGGTGACAGTATTCCTGTTTTGCATCAAGGTTTTCATATGTTAGATCAAATGCTTTAGCCCATTGGTCGCGATAGTGGTGACATGAAGCCACCTGGAGTGTTCTTCCATTAGGCATGATAGCGTCTATTCCAATTGTGTAGAATGCTCCAGGAAAAGTATCCCAAACAGGTCGCTTGGCTTTTATTATTGGTAGGCATAAATCATGCATTAAATTATCAACAATTTCCAAGTCTTGCTCTATTTGCTTTGTTGCACAATCCTCATCTGCATGAGCAGTGTGAGCCTCAAAAAAATGAATTTCTCTAACTCTGATAAATGAACGGGTTTGTTTAGTTTCATAACGAAAAGTGTTCACCATTTGATACACTTTTAGGGGTAGGTCTTTGTGTGACCTTATCCAAAGTGGGAACATTGTATACATCGCTGTTTCGCTTGTAGGTCGTAAAAACATCGGTATTTCCAGGTCATTTTCACCAGCATGTTTAACCCAATAAACCTCTTTTTTAAAACCGCCCTCATCATTCTCATCCCTCAAATCATCAGGGTCAACACCTTCTTCTCTTGCCCTCTTTAGGCGGGAGACAAGAGCGTTTTCTTTTTCTAACAAATTTTCGGGGATTAATAAAGGAAAATTGACTTCCTCGTGATTGGTTCTCTCCATTTCTAAATGGGTAAGTGAATCTATCAGTTTCATGGTTTTCCAACCATAGGGTCGCCAAACATCCATTCCTTTAATTGGGTAGCGCTTGTCAACCAATTCAGCTGCCTCAACAATAAATGGATACCATGAGTTAAAATCCTCAGATTTCGATGGAATTCCCCTTTTTGCCTTGCCCATTTATACAACTCCGAATGTGACTTGGCGAATACTCATTTTTTTGTGAAAGCAATAATTAGAACTAAGAGGCTACAAACTAGTGCAACGTAATCAGGTATTCCCAATTCAGGATAAGGCAATGACCATCCAGCCTCATTTGTGATATTGTGCAAGTCAATCCAATTTAACCTAGTTGCTTCTGAATTACATTTACTGCCATCACAAAGTGAATTTAATCCACCAAATATCCCAAAAATGTTCCCAACGGCAGCAAAAAAGGAGACAAACCCAAACGATTTCAGCTTCAGGTTAGTTGATTTTGTGTTAGTAGCTTTGGGTAAAGGAGGCATCTCCAATACATCGACAGATTGTTTTGGTTCTAGGCCTGGGACGACCTCAATCATTGGATCTTGTCCACCAACAGCAGTTACAACCTCGACATTCTGTAAGTCCACTCCTTGGCTGGGCTTGGTGGGTGTTATTGGTTCGATATTTAGACCAAAAATTCTCTCTGCAAGAGATGACAAAACAGGGTCTGCGGCGATTTCGGCCTCATCGATTTCACCATCTAAAAGACGTTTTACCTTATCATTGTGTTCGTCGACAATAACCGCCTCCTATTTTCTTGTGGTTTGGTTCTCATTATCAATCGTTCGCATCAAGCATTACCCGCTGCTTCTACCTCGGCCCAGTCTTTCAAAAATCCTTCGAGGCCTTTGTCTGTTAGAGGATGTTTCATCAATTGTCTGAAGGTTTTTGTAGGCATAGTCACTGTGTGGGCACCTAGTTGCATGCATGCTAAAACATGAGTTGGGTGTCTTATAGACGCCGCCAATACTTTCGTTTTGATGTCATAATTCTCCCATGTTGACATTATCTCTGCTATCAAAGTCATTCCGTCCGATCCTGTATCATCTACTCGACCAATGAAAGGAGAAACATAAGTTGCTCCCGCTTTGGCAGCCATCAGGGCCTGTGCAGCAGAAAAAACCAGTGTAACGTTTGTATTGATACCTTCTGAATTGAGTATTTTTGTTGCTGCTAATCCTTCTGGAGTGCATGGTATTTTTATTATGACGTTTTCAGGAAGTTCTTTTTTCAATGCCCGACCTTGGTCGACCATTCCTTGGGTATCCAATGCGGTGACTTCTGCTGATATTGGGCCATCGCATATCGATGCAATTTCGGCTACAACAGTTTTGAAATCTCTCCCACTTTTTTTTATTAACGAGGGGTTGGTCGTGACACCATCTAATATTCCCCATGAGGCAATTTCTCTAATTTCATCAACATCTGCGGTATCCAAGAAGAATTCCATAAGTTTACCCACGTAAAGACAGTGCTTCAACTCTTCCTTGATAGCACTCGGTGGACCGCATCAACAATGTTGTTTGATTTAAGTCCCATAATCTCTAGCATTTCGTCCGCTTCTGCCGATTCCCCAAATCTGTCATTGACACCTATTTTTTCAATCGGTATTGGATTAGATGATACGACGTATTCCGAAACAGCGCCACCCAAACCCCCTATTACGGAATGATCTTCTGCGGTTACAATAGCCCCACATTTAGTTGATAACTTGTCGATTAGGGCTTTGTCAAGGGGTTTTATTGTATGCATGTCTACTACGGTAGCATTAATTCCATTTTCCTCTAGAATTTCTGCTGCCCTGATCGATTCATGAACAAGAACACCACACGCTATTATTGCGACATCATCACCGCTTGTTAATTCAATACCTTTACCAATTTTAATCTCACTTAACCGATCCTCGTATAGCACAGGCGTTTTATTCCTAGCCGTTCTCATGTATGATGGCTTATTCAAATTTGGTAGCTGCATTGTCAACTCTTTAGTCGATATATCATCGCAAGGGTGAATCACAACAACATTGGGTAAAGTTCGATAAATAGCTAGGTCTTCGATTGATTGCGCACTGGAACCATCAGTACCTGTGTGAGTTCCACCATGAGATCCACACAGGTGTACTGCTAAATCCGGCCTAGCTATACCATTTCGCATTTGCTCAAATGCTCTTTCTGTGAATATTGCAAATGTGCTTGCAAAGGGAATAAACCCGCTAGATGCTAAGCCAGCGCCAATAAGCAACATATTCTGTTCTCCAATGCCGCAAGACACTGTTCTTTCAGGGTGTGAGTTTCTAAAATGAAGCGATTTTGTCGATTTACCTAAATCTGCTTCTAAAACTACAACCTTTGGATTAGCAACTAACTCCAAAAGAGCTTCTCCATAACCATCTCTAGTAGCAGCCATTCGACTCATTGTTCTACCCCCAGTTCAATCAAGGCTTGCCTCAACTGTGCATCGTTTGGAGCCGCTCCGTGAAACGCAGGATTGTTTTCCATAAACGAGACACCCTTTCCTTTGACTGTATTTGCTATCACAACGCATGGTTTGTCTTGAACAGTATCCATCCATTCAATAGCTTGTATAATTTCATTCATATCATGTCCGTCAATTACTCGAACAGACCAACCGAACGCTCTCCATTTCGCAGGGATATCGAACATACGCATTTGAGCATCACAGAAATCATCATTTTGAATTCCATTACAATCAATGAATAATTTCAGGTTTCCAAGTTCATGGTGAGCAGCAGCCATGGCTGCTTCCCATATACTGCCTTCCTGTATTTCTCCATCGCCTACCATGACATACGCATTTCGTGATGACCCCTCAAGTCTCGCAGCAATTGCACAACCTAAACCAAATGACAATCCCATTCCAAGGCTTCCAGCAGAAAAATCAACACCTGGACACCACTTACTATCCACATGGCCTTGACAAACTCCACCTTTTACTCGGTATGACTTAAGATCATCATGAGATATGAATCCAACTTCTGCCAAAACAGCATACATCCCTGGGGATGCATGCCCTTTCGAAAGTATAAATCGGTCTCTGTCATTCCAATCTGGTTCCTCCGGCCGATATCTCAGTCGACGACCGTATAAGCCACACAAAATATCTATTTCTGACAATGATCCACCGGGGTGTCCTGCCTGTATTCTGTGAGTCATCTTGCAGATTTCCACACGACACCTTCTAGCCATCTCTTCTAATTCGGATACAGTTTTACTTACCAAGTTAGCCCCGCCATTTTCATGCTTTTGACTATGGCTATTGATGATTTTGCTATATTTAGACAACTTAATCTTCGTTGTCTTCGGTTTTGGGGAAGTTTATGTTGGGAATCGTAAAAGCCTTTCTCAACCTATTTGCGCCATCAGCCAGGACATACATGCAATCAGAACCTAATTGGCCCTTATTTGGCAAGGCTCTAGCTGAAAGCATCACAAATATGCCTACAAACCACAGGTAGAACAAAAACGAAAACATATCCCCTAGAGTGCCGATTCCTCCAAACCAATCACTTGGAAGAATTCCATTGTTTGGGAAATTCTTGTCCGCTACTATGAACACTGCTAGTAGAACACCCATCAGTGATTCTCCAGCGATAAATCCTGCTCCTATCAATACGCCCTTGTCTTGGACTTCCTTGATGGCAAATTTAGCCTCTTTGCTAGGCTCTCCGTCCAGTGTTTCGTCAATTCGTAATCTTGCGCTAGAAAGAAGGATGTGCGATATTACTCCTCCTGCCATTATAGGAACAGAAAGATATAATGGTAAATATATACCAATAGCAACACTCATCACAGGCATTCCTAGTCGTATTAATATTACAGCTATTATTGCTCCAAGTAAAACCATCTGTAAATTTAGTTCTCCACCAAATGCACCCTGCACAATAGCTCCAATTAATTCAGCCTGAGGTGCAAACAATGCATCTTCGCAAACCGCCGAACCATCTCCTTCTGATCGATAACATGCTGTTTGCGTAATGTAGAATGCTTTGTGTAATATGGATAAAACGGGACCTATTACCAATGCTCCGACAACAACTCCAATAATCTCAGCAGTTTGCTGTCTCCATGGCGTGGCTCCAACCATGTGTCCTGTTTTGAGGTCCTGCATTACGTCCCCAGCAATCGCTGCAGATGTAGCGACTATTGCAGCAATAAACATGGTTGCAACCATCATATCCCTTTCATTCATGTCCAATATCAATCCGCCCACCACCCAGACAAGTCCAATGGTGAAAAGTAATGTTGCGATAGTCATACCAGAAACTGGAGAATTTGACGATCCAACTACCCCTGCTATGTAACCTGCAACGGCAGCAAAAAAGAATGATACTACTGCTAAGAATAAAGCGCCGGCAAGTGCCATTACAAGGCTGCCTGTTGCATAATAGTAAAATAAGAAAATTAAGACTACCAAAACTCCACAAAATTGCATAACTTTGTTGAGAGGTAAATCTATCTCAGTTCGCTTTTGCTCAACATTCTGATCAGTTTTCTTTATTGCTTTTGAAAGGCCTTCAATAATTGTTTTACGCATTGACCAAAGTGTGTAAACGCCCCCAACTACCATTGCGCCCACACCAGCATATCTGATCTGTTCTATCCAAACAGCCTTGTAATCGTCCTTGTCAATCATGGTTTGGACTCCATTCAAAACGTTACCATCGGGAAATCCATTAATCATGCCAAATATAGGAACAAGAACAACAAATCCTAACACTCCGCCAAGAAATATGAATGAGGCTATACGCAAACCTACTATGTAGCCAACAGACAATAAAGCAAGAGATAGCTCACTTCCCGAATAAAATCTGGTTCCAAAGGCGCCAGAAACTCCTTCCAATTTATACTGAGTTGCTTTGAAGGCTTTTATCATCCATCCATAAATTGCCCCAATGGCGAGTGCGTAAACAATTGCAATCAATCCCGACCCACCTTTTTCACCGGCAACAAGGACTTCACGACAGGCTACTCCTTCTGGATATGGTAAAGCCTCTTCAACTATGAACAAACGACGCAAAGCGATTGTGAACATCGTACCAAGGAGACCTCCTAAAATTGCGATAAGGAATGTATCTAACCATTGAATATCGTTCCAAATTCCTAAAACTAATAATGCAGGAACAGTAAAAATAATTCCAGCGGCTAATGATTCGCCAGCGCTAGCCATTGTTTGTACTGAATTATTTTCCAGTATTGTAACCTCTTTGAATTTGAGACCACGCAATATCAACATGCTCATTACAGCTGCGGGGATAGAAGCAGAAACTGTCATTCCTACGTAAAGACCAAGATATGCATTTGCTGCTGTCATTAATGCGCCTAAAATAACCCCGATTACGATTACACGTTTTGTTAGTTCCTTGATGTTAGCATTGGCAGGTATCCAAGGCTCACCAAGTCCGCTCATGCATCTGCGACCACCTTTCTGTTTGTGAAACAATCGGAATTAACACATTGGATGCCCCACCCCTACAATGATAAGTCGCAAGAATTTAGCAACAGGCCGGCAACAGCATCGGTGGTGACATGGAAGCGGTAGGTTGGTACGCTAAATCGGTTGAGGAAACTCTACTTGAGTATTCTACACCACTTGGAGGACTAACCTCGGAAGAAGCTGAAAAACGTCTTGACCAATTTGGTGAAAACAAACTAGTAGAACCTGAAAAAACCTCAGCAATTTTGAGGTTTTTATCCCAATACCATGATCCAATGAGTTACTTGTTGATTGGAGCTGGTTTACTAGCCTTAATTACCCATCCCGATAAACCGGGCGATGCAATTTTTATTGCTATTGTTCTGACAGCCAATGCAATATTTGGCTATTGGCAGGAAAACAAGGCCGAACAGGAAATGGGGGCCTTAAAGCAAATGACAGTTTCACAGTGCGTGGTATGTCGTAATGGGATGGAGTTAGAGGTTAGCACAGTAGAATTAGTGCCTGGCGATTTAGTAAAAGTGGATGAGGGACACAAAGTACCCGCTGATCTAAGAGTTTCAGAAGCATGGCAATGTAAAGTTGACGAATCTGCGCTGACTGGTGAATCTATGCCTACAAAAATTTCTATAGAACCTCTATCTGAAAATACAATCCTCGCTGAGAGACGGAATATGATGTACATGGGAACAACCATTTCTACCGGCAGGGCTGTGGGAATAGTAATTGCGACAGGTATGCAAAC
>DAZU01000107.1:3160-12679 GCA_002507425.1 Euryarchaeota archaeon UBA53 | reverse complement strand
CACAAATTGGAATCTCTGGGCAAATTTCTCGCATTCATTGCTTTAATTGTAGCAAGTTTAATTCTTTCAATTGAGATGATAGTTGAATATTTTGAAGATGGTGATCTCTGGTACGAAGCAAAACGCCAGTTTTTGATTGCAATTTCGATATTTATCGCGATAGTTCCGGAAGGATTACCCATAATTTTGGTGACAACTCTTGCCATTGGTATGAGAAACATGGCAAGGCACAAGGCAATTGTTAGAAGAATGAAAGCAGTAGAGACTTTAGGTTCGACAACGGTTATTTGCACAGATAAGACCGGTACCCTAACAAAAAACCAAATGACAGTAAGAACACTAATGTTACCTGACAAAATCTTTTCTGTAACCGGTGAAGGATTCACACCAATTGGAAAGCTCACAGAAGATGGCAAAGAGCTTAACGACGATGAAATGTCAAGCATGCAGAGTGATCTAGGATTCAGACTTGCTGCTGCCTGCTTGTCTGTTTGTCACAACTCTCAGATAGCCGAAGTAGATGGACAATGGACGGCTATTGGAGACCCAACTGACAGCGCCTGTGCTGTTTTGGGACACAAGATTAACGGCGATGTAGCTAAATTCACTCAAAGACATCCAAGAAAGCATGAATTCTTCTTTGATACAGACAGAAAACGTATGTCGGTGATACACGAATACGAAGGTGATATGTGGATATTTTCAAAGGGCGGTGCTGGTGGTTACAGAGAATTAGTGAAGTCTAAGATATTGAACGGAGAAATAGTTCCAATAGAGTCGGAAGACTTTGAATACGCTGCAAATTCAAATAAAGAAATGGCTAGCAAAGCAATGCGTGTTATAGCCTTGTGCGCCAGGAAAATTGAACCCGGAGAGGATATAAAAAATATGGAAAATATGGAGGACAACCTGATTTTTCTCGGAATGGTTGGAATTATAGATCCTCCAAGATCAGAGGTTTATTCTGCGATAAAGAAATGTCAAAAAGCAGGTATAAGAGTAAAAATGATTACGGGAGATCAGCAATTAACTGCTCAATCTATTGGGGAAGATTTGGATATCACAAAGCCTCACATCGAAGGAATAGGAGGTCAGAGATTAGGTCAATTAGATGATGAAGCAATGCGTGATATTGTGAAAGGCACAGCGATATTTAGCAGGGTAAGTCCCGAACAAAAAATGCGCATTGTCACCGCACTGCAAGATGAAGGAGAAGTGGTAGCAATGACTGGCGATGGCGTTAATGACGCTCCAGCTCTCTCCCGAGCAAACATTGGTATATCCATGGGAATTGCAGGAACAGATGTCGCAAAAGATGCATCAGATATGGTTCTTCAAGACGATAACTTCGCAAATATTGTAAACGCAGTTGAAGAGGGACGCAAAATATATGCGAACATTCGTAATTTCGTACGATATCAGGTATCCACTAACGTCGCTGCGGTTTTGTTACTGCTGTTTGCGTCCGTGCTATTTCAGTGGCCATTACCTCTTACTGCTACTCAAATACTAGTGATTAACATACTCATGGATGGTCCGCCAGCAATTGCTTTGGGGGTTGAAAAGCGACATGCCAATGTTATGGAAAGGCCACCAAGGCCCTCAGATGAATCTTTGCCGAATATGACAGATCTGTTGCTAATATTTTACCTAGGAGCTGTCATGGTAATTGGAACTTTAATTGTATATTATTTGACTCTCGAATCACGCCAGGACGAGGCGTATGCTAGAACTATGTGTTTCAGCGTATTCATCATGTATCAACTATTCAATGTAATGAATTGTCGAAGTAATGAAGATAGTGTGTTTAAACTGGGACTGTTTAGCAACAGAGCAATGTATCTTGCCATATTTTCCTCGATACTGCTTTTGCTATTGGCAGTGCAAGGTGCAGAGCTTACAGTCCCGTTGACGTCGTTTGAAATCGGTGAGCTGCTATCTACTGTAACCCTGGATAGAGATGACTGGGTGATAGTAGTCTTAGTTGCTAGCACGGTCTTAATGATTGAAGAATTTAGAAAGTTCCTGCGCTCAACAGGAGTATTCAAGGTGCGCACCAGTCGCCGCAACTAGGGGTTGGGTTCAATAACAACCGTCACTGGGCCACAATCATGGCTGCGGGCGAAATGGAGTTTTGGCAGGACGAATTGAAAGATTCGTTGCAAAACGAAAATTGGCCAGAATTGTTTGTTCCTATTGTGGAGAAAATTTCGGCAGGAATTCCTCTTAGTAGAAAGGATGGACATTTCCTTTTCACCTCTCCTGACCTTGACACAATCGGTATGCTTGCAAATTACGCAAAACGAGCAAGGTTTGGGAAATCAGTTTTCTTTAATGTCAACGTTCACATTAACCAAAGCAACATTTGTACGTTAGCCTGTAAATTCTGTGCTTTTCGAAGAGGAAGACGTGCTAAAGATGCGTACCAAATGGATATTGATGAATATGTCCAAGACCTCAGTAAATACTCCTCACATGTTGACGAAGTCCACTCTGTTGGTGGGCTGCACCCTGAATGGGATGTATCATATTACACTGAGTTGTTCTCTAGGGTCCGTAAAGAATATCCGCATATTCACATAAAAGCATTGACAGCAGTTGAGATTAAGCATATAGCAAATCTTTCTGAATTGACCATTAAAGAAACCTTATCGCGCTTGAAGAAATCAGGGCTTGGATCAATACCAGGCGGTGGAGCTGAAATATTAGATGATAATGTGAGATCAGTGATTTGTCGCGGAAAAGAATCCTCTTCTGAATATATAGAAATTCATGAGACAGCCCATTTACTTGGCATACCAACAAATTGCACAATGCTATTTGGAACAATAGAAACTATTGACCAAAGACTTACACATTTAATCAAATTACGTGAATTGCAAGAAAGAACTGGCGGTTTCCAGTGCTTTGTTCCGTATCCATTCTTGCCAGATGACTCGAGATTACCAGAAGCCCAACTTGCCACTGGCAGCGAGATACTGCGTGTGATTGCTGTATCAAGGCTGATGTTGAACAATATTCCACACATAAAGGCATACAGAATGAATATTGGTGATGAAATTTCGGAACTTGCTCTTCAATTTGGCGCAGATGACATAGACGGAACAGTGCAGAAAGAATCAATCATGCACTTAGCTGGGTCGACAGCACCTCTAGACCATGATAAAAACAGGTTGGCAAAAATTGTGTTCAACTCAGGCTCGATTCCTGTCCAGCGCAATACGACATACTCATCATTTACCAGATACACAGCTCCTGAAAGACCGAAAAGACGAGTATTGCAGATGGCGATAGGTGATTGAGTGTCTTGGACGAATACAATTGGTCGTGTTTCGTTCATTAATTGCGAACCATTATTTCACGGTCTAGACAAATCTTGGAATATATTACCAGCACCTCCTGCATGGCTTACAGGCCATCTGTTGCGAAGAGATTGCATACTTGCACCAATACCTGCTGCTGATTACGCAAAGAATCAAGAAAATCTGTTCCTTTTGCCCGAAATAGCAATCTCAAGTCGAGGCGAAGTCGGAAGCGTTTTGTTGTTCAGTAAAATTCCGCTAAATGAAATCAATTCTGTTGGCCTACCTTCTGATTCAGCAACATCAGTAAAACTTCTAAAGTTTCTATTAACGGAAAGGAAACTTTCACCTGAATATATTGAGATGGGTCCAGACCTAGATACAATGCTGGATATGTGTGACAGCTGTTTACTAATTGGCGATAGGGCGCTTGATGCATCTAGAAAATTTCCAGATTTAGTAAAACTCGACTTAGGTTTAGAATGGAAGAGAGTTACAGGAAAGCCGATGGTATTTGGTGTATTTGCAGCAAGAAGGGATTCATCGATAGACAAAATCAAAAGCGCACACAAAGCATTGAGAAACCAACTAAAAAAGTTCGAAGAAGATGAAAACCACAGAAACGAAGTTATTCAAGTTAGTAGTGTTAAATCATCCCAGCCCGAGAAACGCCTAGAAACATATTTTGGAGAGGTGATTAACAGGGTCGATCCTGAAGACATGTCAGGGCTTAGACTGTTCCTCAAATCTGCCTGTGGGATGGAATCTGAGCCCTTACTTGCTTGGTAATCATTCCTCTTTAAGAAAATCTTTTACCAATTCTTCCTGAATTTTCTCTTCATCTATTGGTTTTGGACTTTTTTTGCTTCTTCTTCTAACTGGTTTTCTTTTTTTCCGTTTTGGTTCTTCATCCATGGTTGCATCAACGTCTTCGACGCCCAATTTTACCTTTCGTATTTTTATCTCAGATTTCGAGTTGTCATCATCTAAATTTGGATTCGTTTCTACAATCTTAACTTTCTTCGTTTTTATGGCAGCCTTTTTTACAGCCTTCTTCCTTACAACTGGTTTAGTAATTGTTGGATTACTAACTAGTTTTTTACGCTTAGTTTTCATAATTGGTCCATCAACGTTAGGGATATCCAATTTGCTTGCATCATCAATTAAAGTTTGGTTTTGCGGGTTGCTAGTATACATTTTTCTGTCGCTTTTAAGAGGTTCTTCAGACGCATTCTGAACCAGAACTTCTTCGTCATCGTCTTCATCATAAATTTCTTTTGCGTCATCTTCAGATTGAATATCCGCATCAGTTTCTTCATCATGATTTTTAATCTCCTCACTCAATTGGCTTTCTGCAGTTTCTATGTCGATATTTATCTCAATTGAGTTCCTTTTCCTGATTATTATGCTGATTATCAGGATTATTGCAATTATGAAACCAGTGATAGCAATAGGGTTTGTTGCAAAGTCTACAATATCGGAGAGGGAGATAGAATCATCTTCGATTTTTTGTGTCAAACTTATATTCAAACTATCTTCGTTGTTCCACCATAGAGGTATACTAGTCTCTTCGATTCCGTCTCCAGCAACAGTAACACCCACGGGGTGAGCGGGAGCCAACCAAGCAATTGAGCCGTCTGTTGGAGAGGGCTGCTCCCTAATCGTTAAAGTTCCAGGTAGCGTTACCTTGCTGACTAACTCAATTGTCGAAATAATAGAAAAAGAAACTTGTGTTGTTGAGTCACCAATTTTTACTAATTTCATTCCGCTATTAACTTTACAGCTAACATTTCCAGATCCTAGTTCGAAATATGCCGATGACAATGAATACTTCCATTGTTCAATAACATCCCTATGATCCATATTGCTGCACATAGAATCAGCAAATAGCTGCGCTTCTCCTATGCTTAGTACTTGGTCTTTTGAAATAGACTCCCTGCTCATATTTCTTATGTCACTTGAAGATTTTGTCGGTAAGGTTAACCTATCCTCAATAACAATTTCATCCTCTGATATGAAAATATTTATTTTTCTTATCTTATCAAGATCAGGATAAAGCGAACATGGGGTTTCAACTGGTGCGTCGCAACCAATCGCATTATCCCAATTATCGGGAATCCCATCGCCGTCATCATCTGCGTCTTTATTGTCAGGTATCAAGTCTCCATCAAAATCTGACCCAATTTCATTTAGTCCTTGTTGTATTATTTGTTTCATGTAAACGGCGACTTGCCCAGTATCAGCCGTTACAAATAACTTCTGAAGACGTCCAAACTCATCTTCAGTGAATACTAAATCAACAGCTCTGTGAAAAAAGCTAGTAGTTTTTAGAATAGTTCCCGTTCCCAAATCAAGTGTCTGGAGACCTTTGAAATTGTTACCGTCAACTAAGACATGTAACTTATTACCGTAGTCTGATATCATGATTTTTTTCGCCCCTTTAATAGTGATGTTATAATTTTTGATACCGTCAAAACTTTGTGAGGTTAACTTACCTCTAGAATCAAGTATGAATACATCCATTCCATTTTTAGAAAATAGGCAATCTAGAACCTCATGACCATGGTCATGGTAATCTCCTGATTTCATACCGTCAGACTTCCAATATGCAATTCTTCCTGAGATATCACCCGTGATTATGTATTCACCGCTGGGGCGGAAATCAATACAAGACACCTCGACATTGTGAACATCATGTAAAGTTGTCTTCTTTGATAAATCGGAAATACGTAATAAATCAACGTCGCCTTCGGAGCCTGGTGCAGCAATAATGTCAGATAGAGGGTTCCAAACTATTTCATTCGTTCGATCGTTAACTACAGCTCCAATGTCCATGAGTTGTAAGCTAGTCAGATTAAGGATTTTTAATGAGTCTTGGCTTTGTAGCGTAGACCCTTTGTTGATTGCAAGAAACTTATTGTCGGGTGAAAATTCTAAGGCAGATATTCTTTGAATTTGCATTGTAAATACTGTATTTAATGTCGTTGTATTGTATAGGTAAAGAGAATCACCATGGGCAGCTGCAAGCAGCCCTAACTCGTGGTTAATGGCCAAGATATCTCCGTCATTAGAGTTCTCACTAATCCAAGTTGAATCCAAGTATGTTAAACCAGTAGGAACGGCAGTCACAACTGTAGCAGATAAGACAACTACTAGGCAAATCAAAATAGCGCGTGCCATAAGCGTAATACCCCTAACGTTTTGCCGTAAGAGGTAGTATCTTGAAAGGGTAGCGGACAATATAATCGAAAACACCAAGATTCCATGACATATCTTGTTATGGCCAAATAACATTATTCAAAAACTGAATCCAATTAGGTATAATCATGGAAACCCAAAACATGTCATTACTTCAAGTTCATGGCATGACGTGTAAATCCTGCGAAGCGAGGGTACATGCAGCAATTTTAGCAGTGCCGAGTGTCACGAGCGCCATTGTGTCTCACTCTGATAATTCAGTATATTTTACACCCAAAACTGGAAGTTTAGATGAGGTTACAAATGCGATTATATCTGCTGGGTATTCTGTTGGTGATTCTGAAATAAGTTTTGACTGGTTGGACAGAGAGGTTTGGGGAAAATCAGCATATAACACAATGTGGTGTTTGATTGGTTGTTCCATAGGGGATTTGGGAACGATAGGAGCATTTCAATTTATATTCACAGATTCAGGATGGTCTACTATGCAAATCATGTTGTTAGCCATGTTTAACGGAATAATGACCTCAATAATCTTAGAGACCATAATACTCTCAAAACAAATGATTCTCTCAGAGGCATTTAAAGTAGCTATAGGTATGTCTTTAATATCAATGATTGGTATGGAAGCGGCAATGAATCTTGTGGACTACTTCCTCACAGGTGGTGCAATGCTTACATGGTGGGTAATCCCTATAATGCTTGCAGCTGGATTCGTTACTCCATGGCCGTATAATTACTGGCGATTAAAAAAATATGGAAAGGCATGTCATTGAGGTGTTAATATGGAATACAAATTACCAAGGGATGAGGATGGAAATATGATTGTTAGAATTGGACATTCACCTGATCCAGACGACGCGTTTATGTTTTATGCAATGACTACCAACGCATTCCCTACACCAGGTTACAAATTTGTTCACGAACTTCAGGATATCGAAACGCTTAATCACAGGGCCATGCGAAAGGAACTCGAGGTTTCCGCCGTAAGTATACATGCCTATCCAAATATAGCTAACGACTACGCTTTGATGAATTGTGGTGCATCCATGGGCGAGGGATACGGGCCAATGATTGTAGCAAAAAAAGGCACTACTATTGAAGACGCAAAAGGTAGTCCGATTGCTGTTCCAGGTTTGAAAACAAGTGCATACATGGGAATTAAATTATGTTGGGGGGATTTGAATTACGAAGTCGTGCCTTTTGATGAGATAATTCCTAGGATAATGGATGGAACATACTTGTCTGGGTTAATTATACACGAAGGGCAGTTGACTTACTCAGACTACGATCTAGATGTTTTGGTTAACCTTGGTATATGGTGGAATGAAAAAACCGGCGGACTGCCAATGCCACTAGGTGGTAATGTCGTTCGTAGAGACCTAGGAAAGAACGTAATGGAGGACATAACAATGTATACTAAAATGAGTATCGAATACTCAATCGCTAATCCCGAACTAGCTTTACAGTTTGCAAAAAAATGGGGCAGAGGAATCGACGATGAAACAAATCGAGAATTTGTAACAATGTATGTCAATGACAGAACCATCGATTACCGCGAAGATGGCCGGGAGGCAATTAGGCAATTTTTGTTAGAAGGGAAATCGATTGGATTAATAGAAAACGATTTTGATGTTACCTCTTTACAATTCATAGGAGCATAGTAGGGTGATTTCATGAGTGTAGCAGATAGAGTCCCTGGTGTATCAGAATACGGCTCTGTGGACCCAGCACCACCTTCAAAGGTTACCGATGTCGAATTACTGAGGAAAACTCTTATTGATGAAAATGAGAAAATGTTTCAGCGCATGAGGTCTGTTTTCTCATTAAGAAACAAAAGAAGTGATGACGCTGTTCAAGCACTGTGCGATGGGTTCGGGTCAGGAAGCGCTCTATTGCGACATGAAATTGCTTATGTTTTAGGTCAAATGCAAAACCCATCAGCTGTAACGAAGTTGATTAAGGTCTTGAGAGATGAGAAAGAGCATGTTATGGTTAGGCATGAGGCTGCTGAGGCTTTAGGTGCGATTGGTGACCGAAGAGCTGTTGACACACTCAAGGAATTCATGTCTGATAGCCAGCCGGAAATTTCAGAATCTTGTGAGGTTGCCTTGGACCTTTTAGCCCTATGCATTACCGATGAAAATGTCGACTGGTAAGGGCCAAATTCAAAGAGTAAATCCCGATAGGGTGTACCGTTGAGACTATATGCCACATGACCACATTGAACTTGCACAAACACCAAATGGAGAGTTGGGTCCAAGATGTAAGTCCTGCGGGACTAGACTTACGTTTGGTGAAGCTATGGCTGTAGATCAAAATTATTACTGTTGGGCCCATTATGTTGAACTTACTGGTGCTGATACCGTGACAGTAGAAATCGCAAGAGAAACCCGTTTTTGGAAGGAGTGAAATTCAAAAACATTCGGGAATAACGCCACATGGGTGAGACAATTTCTGGTTGGGCTAGATTCGCACATCGCTTCACCCAGTATTATAGAACAGCCGACCTTTGGACGCCTCCTCGTCTCAAGACTAGGGAATGGATGTTCATACCCTTTGGCGGAGGAACGCCAATACGCCACAAATCATTCACCGATATTGAAGCAGTTAGACATTTTTTGTGTGGTCAACCACAACATTCAGTATTTTATTCAACAGCCTACTGGAAAAAACCGAACGAACTTAAAATGGTAGAAAAAGATTGGTTGGGAGCAGACTTAATTTTTGATTTAGATGGAGACCATTTACCAGGAGTTACAGACAAGGACTTCCCTGGGATGATAGAAGTCATACAGGAACAGGCTTGGTCCTTGTGGAATGATTTTTTACAACCAGACTTTGGATTTAAAGAAGAATATTTGCAAGTAACATTTTCAGGCCATAGAGGATTTCATTTACACTATCGAGATCCAAAATATTTTCACCTTGACTCCGAAGCGCGAAGAGAGTTGGTTAGTCACATTAGAGGAGAAGGGGCTGAAGTTAGTGACTTGCTCGCAAGAGCTCGAAGGCCAAA